>DATBSH010000338.1:0-3669 GCA_036559885.1 Pyrinomonadaceae bacterium | reverse complement strand
GACCTGGAGCGACGATTTAACGAAGGACCAGGACCGCGAGAAACTGACTATCATGGGCGCGCTACCCGGCAAGGAAACGCTCTCTCGTCATGACGGCGTCGAAACTTTTGGCCAGATAGTGACGCTGGCCGAGTCGCCAATCAAGGAAGGCTTGCTTTATGCGGGAACAGACGACGGAAATCTGCAAGTCTCACGCGACAGCGGCAAGACCTGGAAAAACATTACTGATAAGGTGCCTGGCGTTCCCAAAAACACCTATGTCAGCCGGGTTGTTCCTTCCCGATACGCCGAGGGGACGGCATATCTCACCCTTGATGGTCATCGCTCCGACGACTACAACACCTACATGTTTATGACCACAGATTTTGGAGAATCGTGGAAAGCTATTAAGTCGAACATACCTGCAGGTGTTACAGCGCGTGTTATTCGCGAGCATCCACGTAATCAAAATTTGCTGTTTCTGGGAACTGAGTTTGGCGCCTACGTTTCGTTTGATCGCGGTGACAGGTGGACTCGCTTGAAAGGAAACCTGCCCCTGGTCCGTATCGACGATATTCAAATCCATTCGCGTGACAATGCGCTTGTGTTGGCCACGCATGGACGATCAATCTGGGTGCTCGACGATCTTAGTCCGCTCGAGCGGGCCTCGGAAAATATCCTTACTTCCGACATTCATCTCTTCGACGTTGCGCCGGCAACGCATTTTCGGCTTTACGAGCGCAAAGGCAATACCGGTCACAAATGGTTCGCTGCTCCTAACCCGCCGTACGGTGCGGTTATCAATTACTACGTAAAGGACAAACCGAAAGACGAGGTGAAGCTGACGATTACTGACCAGAGCGGTGCAGTCGTGCGCGACCTGAAAGGGTCGAAGGAGGCTGGACTCAATCGCATTGTTTGGGACCTGCGACTGAATCCGCCCGCCCTGCCACAGGAGGGCCAGGGCGGCGGCGGTGGTTTCTTTGGGACTCCGCGGGGACCGCGAGTTCAACCCGGCGTGTATACCGTAAAGGTCAGCACGGGCGATAAGACAGCCAGCGGTAACGTGACAGTTCAGGAAGATCCCCGTATTCAGATTGTGGAAGCAGATCGTGGTAGGTTGAATGAAGCGATAGCGAAAACCTATGCGCTGCAAAAGTCTGCTGAGGCGGCGCGCAAGACGATGACAAGTCTGAAGACGCAGATCGCGTCGCTACAAACGTCGTTGAAAGACAATTCAGAAGTCTCAAAACCAGTGAATGATGCCGTGCAGAAAGTGTCAGACGGACTCGCCGCCATTCAGAAGAAACTGGTTACCACTCCAGAAAACTCGGGTGGCGCGGGACCACCGCTTCCGGACGAACCGCGTCCGCTATTGAATCAAATCAACGTCCTGGCCTTTGGGCTCGACAATTATACGGCCGCGCCCACGGCAGATGAGTTGACGCGAATTGAAGATCTGTCGAAGCAGTTGAAAGACTTGCTTGCGGAGCTGAATAAGTTCATCGGTGAAGACGTCGCGAATCTAAACAAACAATTGCGCGATAGCGGCTTGCAATTCCTGAATCCCGGCAAGCCGCTCGAACCGCTGCCACAGTGAGGGAACAGTCTTAGCCTAGCCCCTGCGCGAAAACTTTATGCGGTTATTGAGGTCGCGCAGGGCGGCAAGGTTCTTACTTCGTAATTCGAATCTAGACTTGCCTACCTGGATTTCAACGATTTCCGCGAGGGCAATCTTCTTGAAAGTACTGTAAGGCAATTCCCCTTGCAGCGTCTCGGTCATGAGTACGTCGGTGTGCAGAGCCGCCAGCTGCATTCGTCCCAGGCGAAACGTCACGCCGTCAGCTACCATCGATAAATCGCGCTGGTCGAGCGGATGTCGCTGATCCCAATCCTTGGTTTCAAAAACAACTTGCAGTGTTACGTGCCGAACGTAGTCAAGCTGAATACCCGGACAATGAAGAGTCGCCAAAATGCTCACGCAGGTCTGCTTGAGATTCTCGTGCGGTTTTGCGCAGGTGACTTTCATTTTCTTGAGCGTCACTATTGTTTCATGGTTGAAGCCGTCATACTTTGAAACAATCTCGCCCCCATGATCGTCCGACCCGGCCGCAAAAGCCTCGGTTGGGCTGAAGGGTTGACTGCTTCCGCCCGGTTGGGTGCCAAATGCTGACAGGGCGAAAATTGAGATAAACAAGAGATATTTCCTCATCGTAGACACTCCCGCAGAGACTAAGATTACGATTTTTACAGTGAGTTAAAACCGGCAGGCAAGATGCGAAGGCTAAACTTACATGGTTGCTCTTCGCAAACAGCAAAATAGCTAAATCCAACTAAACAGTCAATGCACTGTTTCGTCAGCCGAACAACGTCAACGAATTGAGCCTCCCAACAAGACGAGGCGCCTCTCAAGTTCTGTCAGACTCATTTATCCTGCGCGGCGCAAGTTCCAGCCAAAAGCTCGTTCCGTACACAACCAACGGACTCTCCTGATCGCCCTGGGGTTCTCTCCCCGGCTCCGCTGTCTCCCAGTACGTGCAAGGGACGAAAACTAATCCAATAAGTAGTTCAATCACTCGAGCCAACAAACGGTTCGGGCACGAGATCCATGGAGAGAAAATGAGTACCGAAACAATCCCGAACCTTTTCAACGTTCGCTCGCACAATCCGTCATTCTTTGCAGTTAAAGACAGCGCTGCTTACAAAGGCGAACTGATCGACTTTTGTATTCCAGTGAATCTGCACTTTCCGCCGCCGGCACTGCTTGAAATGATCCACGAACATCTCGGCGAGATCCTCAGATACTATCCCGACTACGCGGAGGTACATCAGCAGCACATCGCCGAGATGACCGGACTCGCGCCGGAAACAACCGTTCCCTGCAACGGCTCGACAGAAATCATCACCATGCTCTGCCGCGAGGCACAAGGTCCAATAGTCACTTCAGTGCCGACCTTCAGCCGCTGGACTGATTTGCCTGAAGAGTTGCATGTCCCGCTCTATACCATCGTGCGCAGACGCGAAAACGAGTTTCGGCTTGAGGTGGATGAGATTGTAAGCAGGGTGCGGGAAGTTGGCGCGCGCACGCTCGTCATCTCGAATCCAAACAACCCCACCGGCGCCTGGCTCACTCTTGCAGAAATCAAAACGCTCGCGAGCGCGCTGGAGGATCTCGACGCCTTTATTATTGATGAGTCGTTCATAGACTTTTCCGATCTGGAAACAGCTGCGACATTCGCAGCTCAAACGCCGAACCTCATAGTGGTTAAGAGTATGGGCAAGTCGCTTGGCTGGCACGGTGTGCGGCTCGGCTATGCCGCGACAGCACCGCGACGAGCCAAAGGTCTGCGTGCTCAGTTGCCATTCTGGAACATCAACGGCCTCGCGGCATTTGTCTTGAAAAATATGACAGGCTTCAAACAAGAATACTTTGCAAGTTTTGCTGAAGTGGCGGCAGATCGAATCTACATGACGGAGCAACTCGCCGCGGTTCCCGGTGTGAACATCTACCCGTCCAAAGCCAACTTCCTATTTGTCGAACTACCAGATTCAATGTCAGGACGACAACTGCGCGATCGGCTGCTCGAGAACTACGGACTGATGGTGCGTGAATGTAGCAACAAGATTGGTTCTACCGAGCAGTACCTGCGTCTGGCGGTGCGGGGCAAGGCCGCTGTTAACTCGTTGGTT
>DATBSH010000337.1:0-10503 GCA_036559885.1 Pyrinomonadaceae bacterium | reverse complement strand
CAAAAAACACCCTTAACATTGTCTTGGTTACAATGGTGGCCCAGAATAAACCGCGCGTCACATTCTGACATTTCTGAGTCGATTGGCGCACTACTCGTACTCGACGGAAAGGGCTATTCGGAAATATATGTTTGCCCGTTTCTTGAATTGAACCTCATTTTCCTTTGTGGCATTCCATGCGATCTCAAACGTAAGATCGGGCCAACTGACCTCATGACAGCCAATCATGAGCCGTCTGTTTAGAGGCCTCACCTCTCGATAATCGTTCTATCCTGTCTGCTCCCTTCTAAGAGCCTACTTTAGATTGACTTTCAGTTTTAGAAGTGCCGTCTTAACATAGAGTCTGTAATGGAATTGGCGACAGGCGAAGTGAAGGTGTTTGAAACCTAGATAACCAAACGTTGCACTGAGTCGAGCCGTATGAGTTCTCCAGGTTCACTGCCGCATACGCGGTCCGGGGACGTGAGCTTGTGCAATTGCACTCAGCACCTTGCTGTATGTTCAAGAAATAAGATGAGTCACGGCAAATCAATCAAAGATCTAGTTATCGAAACGTGCCTAGGGGAAGGTGGTTTTCCGTCTTATGAAAGACTAACGTCGTTGGTAAGAGCACAGTTCCCGGCCAGCAGATGGCAAAAGACACATTATGATTGGTACAAGTCCAGGGTTAAAACGGGACGTATACAGCTCCGTGGTATCTCAGGCCAAAGAAAACCAGAAAGCGATGGCGAGAAAGTTATCCAGAATTCCAAGACGCCCAAGATCGAGTTTCGTGAACTAGCCAAGGCAAATCCTGTGAGGCCCAAGGAGCTTTGTCAGGTCCGCGCAGTGGCAGTGGAACTGCTATCCTTTCTGAATCAGACTTTAACGCAGCAGAGCCTCCTTGAGGCAGATGTCGTCGGGGCGTCCAGTTCTACCATTCAAGCGATCATGCTTGATGAAGCCCATCGACTTGGCTTCCACAGCGAGCGGACCGGACTTTTTGCCTCGTATGCGAGCCGTGGAATCAGGCCTGACTACTATAGAGCGATTGGTCAATCTGGAATCCTCATGGAGGTCGAGCGCGGCAAGATCCTTGCCAAAACATGGATTTGCTAGATCTCTGGAAGTGTCACATTTGTCGCGAGGCCGACTACCTGTTTCTTGTAATTCCGAAGCGCAGACCGACGGAAGGCGGCAAGAATGAGTCGATTCTGGGTCGGGTAGTCAATCGCCTTGAAACGTTCTTTCAACCTAAGAACGCAATTAACGTCGAGGCAGTTTTCTTATTTGGTTATTGACTACGGTCTTTGCGGCGCATCCAGCCCAATTTGGATTACAGCCGGCCTCTGCAATAACAATGGTCTTCGATTAACCTTTCTTGAGGACTGGCAACTTATCGAATCGGCCGGTGCTTTCCCTTGGTTGAAACATCTATGCGTCTGATCAGCCCATCACGACGTCAACAGGAAATTTAGGCGCCATTCATGACCACTATGCCTCCGGTTTCGTAATCCACCGTGGGTAGGCATCGAGGTAATCAAGCCACGTCTGATACTTTCGTTCATTTGAGAGTTTGCAGGCTTCGACAGCCTCTTGGCGTGCGGAGTTTCGCATATCTTCATCGGCACCCCTGAGTTGCGCAATTCGGTGGATGGCCTTTGATCGCTCATAGTGTGCGAGTGCCTTGTAGGATGGGTCGATGTGTTCCGATGCAATGGTTAGATCATCAGAGGCTTGCATGAGCATCTCGATAGCAGAAGACTTGTCACTTGTTGCGAGGCGCACAGCCTTTTCTCTCCTCGCATGGCCGAGACGAAGCCAGGCGACGTGATATTCGGGCCTGTCCCGAACCATCTGGGAGAAGAATTTGATCCCCGTATCGAAATCATCATTGCGGATCGCTTCTAGAGCATCAGCCGTTCCGAGCCTGGGAGTTTCCTCAGGATGTTCTTCGGACGTGCTCGGCGATTTAGTGACGTAACTACCCTTATCAGGCTCAGGAAGATAAGTTGAGATGCCCGCGTCAGGTAGAACAAGTACCGCGTTTGCCTCAGCGCGGTACCTAGTGTACTCACATACATCCAGGCCTTTAATTCTCGTTAGGATGTGCGGCCTCATCATTGAATCTATATGGACAAGCACGTCGGCCGGCCAAACTTCGAACTCTCCGCGCTTTTGGCACGGGAAAACCAACCGAAGATCCACACTCGGTTCGGCCCAAGGCAGTGACTCGAGCAGGCTTCCGTGCAGGAAGCATTGCCCGATTCGGAGGGCGCCCGTCAGCGGGCTGCTGATTCCATCTTTTTCATGAGAGACAGGCTGCGGAAGCACTCCAAACAGTTGCTCGGTTGCGGATTCCAGCGCCTTGCTGATGTCCTCCAGTGGATCGTGTGGAAATGGCACATGGGCAAATCGGTTTCGAAAGCTATTGACGTAGCGCAAGGCCACGCGCACTTGGACGGAACCGCGCGGCTGGAATTCAATAGGGACATCACAGGCTTTCGACCATGCATTCACCAGCGACGACACCTCGATTGCCTCGGTCTTCAGGAAGTCCTGAAGTGATGGCAAAAAGCGGCCGGGCACTTCATCGGCCTTGGCTACCTCATCGAGGATGTTAATCCACTGATCAATTGCGCCGTCGGCAGCGCCTTGGATCTTCTTAAACGACTCGGTAACCGCATCCCACGACTTGCCGTAGAAAAACTCGCGCTGCCTAAGCAAGATGGGAGATTCTGCGTCCTCGTGGCGAAGACGCGCTATGCTCGCGATAGCTAGAGTGATCGCTATTCCTTCCCAAACGTGTATTAGCCGCCAGACTCGCTCAAACGACGAGGCTCGGTGATGTCTTCTGCGCAAGAACGTATCAAGGGCGTCAGCTATCGGCGGCCAAAGAAAGCCGGCATTGTTCGCGTACTCAAGGTTCGGAGTTGAGGCCATATGTTTACTCAAGGGACCATACGTCCGATGACCGCCCGTAGTTACCGCAGGTCTTGGAAAGCCGGCCCCTCAGACGGGCACATTGCCGTTCTTCTCGATCAGCTTCTTGAGGACTTTCCAGTGTGGCTCTTGAATGAGAAAGGCCGACTGGCATAGGTCTGCTTTCAGAAACCAGCAGTCAACCAACTTAGGAGCGGCCCGTAGCTGGACCAATGTAACTGGGTTCGTAAATTTCCGCAGCCCCGTCACCTCACAGTCCCATGGGAACTTGGGCCATCGCGGGTCCGCCGACACAGCATAAGCATCTCTCGTCGCCTCCAACAGATAGGCAATGTCTTTTCTTAACTTCGCCCGATACAGCAGAACCAAATCACCAGCCTTGGTGTCCTTGTGGCACGTCCACGTCCACGAGCGGCCTTCAAACTGCCGTTCCCGACCTGTCTTGGTGAGATACCATTCTGGCCCTGTGACCCATAACCATTTCGCCATATGAGCTCCTAAACTTTCGAATAGCCCCGCTCAAAGACGAGGCAGTTAAGGCCCGCCTTTAATAGCAGTCGGAACCAAGATCACTAAAAGCAGCTGTTCTTGATGACCCTTACCAATCGTAACCCACCCGAGACCATTCAACATCCATTACACTACGCTGAGATCAGTACAAAGAGGTAAAGACGGTTGCCTTGGGTAGCTGTTGAGTTACTCTCAGACCGCAACCGATAGTTCGTCAAGGCGATGGAAGATGGGCTTGCGATGGCGCCGTTTCGTAATGAACTGCATTGATTCCAAGACGATTCGATTGCTTTTCATCGTTTCATGCTTCGGCTTATCTGTGGCGGAGCCGAGGCCCTCAGACGTGCCGCACCTCCACGAGATCCTCACCCTGATGGTCCCTGTCGGCGATGCGGGCGCGACATATGGGCAGAGCACGTACAACGTACTTCTGATGTACTTGTCACTCGAGACAAAGAACGATCTGGGCCGTACGCGTTCCTGGATGGCTACACCATGTTCTACGAACGCGCCGCTCTTCTCTAATCCTGTAACCCGCTGTGTGCCAAAGCTCGTATTCGCGCCGAGCCCGGGCGAGTGAAACCCTAGTTGGCTCTAGAGGTAAATCAGAGTTTATGAAAACGTGTTTAGCGTCCCTTTGTAGGACTCATTCACTGTGGTTCTTTGGCAAGTTGCGAAGCAAGTACTGACCGCAAGATTGGATGCTGCTTAGCTTTTTTCAAAACCTTTACGATCGTTTCCGCATCGGATGTTTGCCATTCCCTGAAGGGTTGACGGAAGAACATTGCCCAGCTAGAACTATGCTTCATGTTACGGAAGGAAGATAGCCCTGTAATCAGTTCTTTGACCGGCACTGCAGTTTCTGGCAGCAAGTTCAAGACAACTCTCACCTTTAAGCGAACCGGGTAGATATCGAATGTCCAGATACTTGTCGTGTCCCAATAGGAGGGCGATACGATTTCAAGTAAGCCGATAAAACGAGAAATGCCCGCAACGTAGCATATCAAGTAGTCGCCAGGTTTAGTACGGCTGGCCATACTTTTGTATCGATGATTTACGCCATAAATACTCGCGCCGGCATCTAAAAACTCCTGCCAAGTAGTTCCCGTAAATAAGGCGAGCCAATATTTCCTATTCGTCATAGGCTAGTCGTTATACTCTCGATTGCGTTCGGATACAACCATCTCCAACGGCGAGAACTCGGCTCCAAAAGGCAGTCTATGACGCGCATTTTGAACAAGCTAATATTTTTCAAAAATGTCATCCAACTCCGTAGTACGCATTAACAGCTTCATAATATCGATAGTCCGAGGCGCGTGTGTCGACTATTCCTACCCGAAAGGGAACACTATCCTAGTATCACCGACCATCGACTACGATTTATAAGTTTTGCTATGATGGCCCAGTCTATTCATGGAATTCATCACTCAGCCATTCGGAGCGGTGCGACTTGGGGACTTCCTTCTAAGCCACCTTGGTGATCCGCAGTGGACGGTGTTCCGTTCTGCAGTAGCTTTCGCAAAACGTTCGGGAACGCAGTTCATCCATCAGCCTCTTCTTGATTTTAGCACGAGGGCGCAAGCGCGAATTTCAGTCGGCGTTGATCTTTACGGCACGTCAAGGGAAGCATTGAGCGACCTTCTGGATGCGACGCCGGGAGGAGAAGTTTTCGTTTACCGGAACAACGGGCCATATACGTTTCATCCGAAGGTTTACTTGTTCAAGTCTGCGGAGCGCGCCGACGTGCTCGTCGGCTCAGGTAACCTGACTCGTGGTGGACTTTTCACAAACTACGAGGCTTCCCTTGTCGTTTCGCTAGACCTCTTCGTACCTCAAGACACGGCATTTCTGCAAGTTGTCGAGGTGACGTTGGATGTGTGGTCTCAGCTGCAGGAGGGCATCTGTTACCTGTTAACGCCAGCGCTGGTGGAACAGCTTGTCGCATCTGACTTGGTGCGCTCGGAAGCCGAATTGGCGAGGATGCAGCAAGCGCGAACCGCAGCGATCCAACCGGACACTGGGTCTTCCTCCACAGCCGATGCTGGCGAGACGGCGCCACCCACCACCCCACTCTTCATCGCAGTGGCTGTTCCACCCCCTCCGAGACTACCGATAGTAGAAGCGGAAGGAACGGAACCGGAGATCGCCGAGGAAGCAGCTGAACCTCCCTCTGCGGTGGTTACTGCGCCGCCCGGTATCGTTCCGTTCCAAGGCCGCGGCGTAGGTTGTTTCGTGATGACCCTCCAAAACACCGATGTCGGCTTTGGTCAAACCACACCAGGGGCGGCACGTCGATCGCCCGAGGTATTCATACCGCTAGCTGCTTTGGACCAGAACCCTGATTTCTGGACATTCCCGGATCAATTCACTGACGATGTTGGATGGAACCGTACTCACACCGACAGGCGCAATGGACTCGGGAAAATGGACCGGATGAACGTGCCAATGCGTATCGGCGTCGTCCAAACTGTCAGGATGTTCTTTAACCCAAGAAAAGGGGATTTCCGGCTTGGCAATGAAGCGTTGCGGAGTTCCGGGAGTGTCGGCGATATCCTTTTTGTGCGGCGGGTCGATCCAGCGAACGGGTTTGAATACGACATCCAAGTGGCGCCGCAAGGTTCCCCGCTTTTCGAAGAACTCAAACCGCTATGCAATACGCCGGTGGCAAACTCGCAGAAGCGATTCGGCTATTTCTGAGTGGGGGTTCGGAAACATAGGATTTCTTCCGACGCAACGGCGTTCTTCTTGAAGATGTCTCGGGAGACAAGCATCTCCATCGAAATACGTCCTTCGGCCTTCATACCAACCGCCGACGCAATATCCACAAGCAGACTCGCAGTCTCTATCTCCACTCGCTCACCGCCCGCAATGGTGTGGTTGTTGCCAATAACAACATAGGCCGGACTGCCGGGTCGAAGGACTGCCGCCATGCCCTCGAAGACATGTTGCATATCGATAAAGTACTTAGTGAGCAACGCCGGCAGATTGCGGCGGCGGAAGCCAACCTCGATTTGCGAATTCAGCTTGGTGATTTTTTGAATTAGAGCGGATATAGATTTAGGGAGATTCTTTTTCTCGCTCTGAAAGAGCTTCCAGTACATCGCTCTCTCCCGTTCGGTAATCTCACGGTTGCCGATCATGTACTGGTCCAGTTGCCGATGGTCGAGACGCGACAACAATCCGAGATAGCACAGACTCAACCGGTCGGTATCGAGATAAGGGAGGGCCGTGGCGTAGGGAGGAGATGTAATGATGGCGTCGATTTTTCCTTTGTGCCGCTTCCACACCATTGGTAACTTTCGAGCGTCGCCTTTCGCGATGTTAAATGGTCCAGAAGAGTTTTCAGCATTCTGGTAAAGCAAAGCAAGTACAATGCGAACCGAGCGGCCCATCTCTTCAAGAAATTCCCGAATTGGGTCAATTTCGGCGTTTGGGCGCAGTTCTCTGCGAACCCGCAGATCGTCATCTTTTTGCCAAGACACGCTGCGGATTATGTTGCTCAGACAGAGCCAGAAGAAATCGCAGACCCGTTTGTCTGATAGCTGAATCGTTCGGGCTACCTCATCCAAATCCTGCAACACTTGTTCGGAAAACCATCGCGACAAGTATTCTCGATCGCAAGCGGAGAGGGAGGCGAAATACGTCAGGCTCCCGTTTCGCTTGCCCGCTGGCCTTAGCAGTTGACCGCGAATACGCTCGGTTGCAGAAACCAGAAAGTCGGGGTCCAGCGTTAGTAGCGAGCACTTCACTCGGGCTATTAGAACTGACAAAGGATTCATGTCCAGCCCGAGTGCCCGAAGATCTGCCAAGACCGCTTCAACAGCAGTCGTTCCGCTGCCGCACATTGGGTCGGCCACAATTCCTCCGTTCGGAACGCCCGCGATGTTGATGAGGGACCGAACGAGCTGCGGGAAGAACTTCCCGCGATACTCGTGAATGCCATGAGTGCCGTATCGCAGACATCTCCGGTTCGGCAATCCGATGTCGTTCGCTAAGAGAAGTTGTTGAATATCCTTCGTAGGCACGCCGTTGCGCACCACATTCACAGTGCGCTCGCGCAAGACCTGAGTTGTCTGGTAAAGGTGATCGGCCTTGATCGTTTCCCAATAAGCTAAATTGCGGACCAGCGTGCCTGGCTTTACCTTGCACAGTACGGAAAAAAGCAACGACTCTTCGGCATGTGGGTCAATGGGTACGGGGGCCGAATGTGTCAGGCCGCTTAGTTCGGCCAAAGCCAAGGTGCGCTCGAACGGCTGGATATACGGTTTCATTCGGCAAACGATCGATTGGCCCATCAGATCGTTTCTCCACAGTTCTGAAGGATTAGAATTTTTTCATCCTTAATCTTGCCGATTACCGGGTTGAAGGCTTTCTTGGTTACTTGGAGGACGCGGGTGGGCCGAGCAACTTCTTTGAAACCCTCGCATTGGGCTGCCGCGGCGATTAAATCAGCGTTGTTAATACGCTCGTTGCGGATGGTAGAATCACCCACAACAAAGCAGGCAAAACCCCCGGCCTTCAAGTGAGTCCGAACCCACGCAAGGATCGCGCGCATCTCGTCCCGGAAAGTTTCCGCTGTTGCCCCATTCGGACCTTTGGCACTGTATTTGCGATGGCTGCCGATCTCTTCCCGTTTGAACTTCGGCTGGTCCATCCCGAGCCAGATCATGCGGGTCATGTGGTAGAGATGATAACTGAAAGCGTTCGGATATGGCGGCGAACAAACCATTAGATCAAAGGGCTGGCTTGCCGGCTGCTCAAGTATGTTGGCATGCATCACTTTGCAGCGTAAGTTTGGACGGAGGCGCCCGCTGAACTCATTGACCGCTATGACGGCCGACTCTAGTGCGCGGGAAAAGCGGTTAATTGCCTCCCCGGGCTTGATGTTCTTTTCGCGTCGTACATATCGAGTGTCGGAATCTTGCTTAGACGCCGCTACGATGATCGAAGAGAATGCCACAAGGGCCACCGTCCGCGCCGATTCGGTTGGCAACGCCTTACACCACGAAAGGATTTCGGCGAGTTCTTCTATAACAAACGGCTCGAACCAGAAATCAAGAGCTTCTCCGCTTGGTCTGGGGGCCGTCGAGGTGAACACTTCCGAAGGATAAAAGAGGCTCTTACCCGCCTTTATGAGCCGCTCCGCAAGATCTTTTGCTTTCGCAACGAGGGATAAAAGTAGCGCCGCGTCGCCTGGCACAAGGCGGTTAGTTTTTGCCCTAGTAATTAGGCATGCGAGAGCATTGGCATCAAACCCCATCGCGCTTCGGTTCAGGAGAAGAGCTTCGACCAACGTGGTGCCGCTGCCGCAAAATACGTCGGCTACCATGTCTCCTTCATTGGACAATTCGCGAATAAGCCTGGCCGGAATCTGCGGAATGAACTTTGCTGGATATGGGTGCAGGCTATGCGTTAGGTATCCGGTCTGACTGTCCTTGAAATCAAAATTCGCGTTCTGCAGAAGGGCGGCGTTGGAAGTGTCCGCATCCCGCCTGCCCACCGCATCGGTTTGTGTCGCCCCCTTCACCTAATCTCCCTTTGTTTACTAAACAGGGGCCACTGGTCGGCGATATATCTTTCAACCGCATCACGCACAACCCATCCAATCGAAACCTTTTTCCTCGTGGCCAGATCCTCAAGGGTCTTGTATATCTCAGGAGGGAAGCTGACGGATGTGCGTGGCATTGCCGCACTCCTCCTCTGATCCTTCCGTTGTTGCTTTCTCGGCATCTTTGTGCACCACGATACACCACTTCGGTGCGCAGACACAAGAAGCCCTTCTTGGTGTATTCTGAATCACATAACCCCTTGAAAATCTGGAGTATCTAAATTCATGAGAGACGATGTAGGGCTCGTCTGCAACGCCACTCAATTGGTCAAGCAACATTCGCCTCGTTAAACCGCAGTCTCTAAATACTCCGATGCAGACATAAGTGCAAACCTCTCTCCGGAAGCATGTTGTTTTAGTTTATGCAGGAGTTCTTTTAAGGCGGTATCGCTTAGATCAGTTAAAACTCAACTAAGAGAATGTTTTTCTCCTTGTCGACTTTTATTACTTTGCATGCAGCAGGTACAGGCTCGCCAAGTATCTTGATAGCGGCGGGTGACAATTTGCCAACTTTTGTGATCCCGTTAAACAGAAGATAAGCCTTGGATTCAAATCCTCCGCTTAGCGTTGGTTGGCGGGCCGATGATGGTCCAATCGCTTTCACTGTTAGAACGATGCCAGGCCACAAGTCAAAAGATAGAGAACTTGTTTCAACTACATCAACAACGACTGGGTTTTCTGGCTTTGTCATTTGCCGTTTATCGTGCCTTGCAGAGTTTTATCCTGAACTCAAAATGATGAAGACTCTCGTTTACAGTGTTGCCTCAACAGCTCGACGCGCTTGTCTATCCGCGAACAGCATCAAGCGTTGTCTTGTTCGACAGCAAAGCCACACCATTGGCAAGGTCGCCAACTTACCATCGCCGTCATTCTCAACCGCTCTCAATCGCCGTATGAGCCATATAGGAGTTCGCAGAGCCGGGCCTAAAACGAATGACATTCTCGCCACCCTGCTGATAACCCTGAAACCTATGCCGGTCCTTGTGCTCCCGCCGGAAGAATCGCTCTGAACCGCCTTCTTCCTTCCTTAGGTCTTGTTGCAACCGGCGCATTTTCGCTCATTTCGACCCGAAACGATAATCTTCAAGTATCGATGCGCCGCTTTGCGGTTCGGCGAGAAGCGCGACAGCAAGGTAAGAACTCGCTCACCCAATCTCGTCGTCTGGCGCGCGAAAGCTACGTAGCAAGTACCACCTCGCATCACGCCGGAAAAGACTAGCTTCAACGCCACGGGGCCCTACGAGTCCTAGGAGACTTGGCACACTATAGGCACACAAAACATTAAAGGGCATCCGTCATGGATGCCCTTTCTTGTTGACAATATTGGTGGAGCCGAGGGGGATCGAACCCCTGACCTCATGACTGCCAGTCATGCGCTCTCCCAGCTGAGCTACGGCCCCTTTGTACTCGAGACGTTTGAGCGTAGATGCTTGATGCAGACTAGCCTAGCGTTCTGAATCGAG
>DATBSH010000336.1:0-11885 GCA_036559885.1 Pyrinomonadaceae bacterium | reverse complement strand
TTTCGTCTCAAGACTCCCTGCTGGACGTCTACAATCAACTTACGGGCGCGACCGCATTGGTTTTAACTTCCATTTCCTTCGTTGCTCTTATGATCGGCGGAATTGGAGTGATGAACATCATGCTGGTTTCCGTAACCGAGCGAACAAAGGAGATAGGAATTCGCAAAGCAGTCGGAGCAACGAAGCTCAACATTCTGTCGCAATTTTTGATCGAAGCCATTGTTTTGACAGCTATTGGCGGTCTAGCCGGATTGGCTGTAGGAGAGGTTGCGAGCCTTCTGATGAACAAGTACTCTCCGCTTCCCGCTTACGTACCGATGTGGGCGATTGGTGTGGGCGTGGGGATCTCTGCTGCAGTTGGGATCGTGTTTGGATTGTGGCCGGCATGGAAAGCGGCGCGCTTGAATCCAATTGAAGCGCTGAGGTGGGAATAGAGCACTAGACAGCATTAACGTAATCTACGAGATTTGGATCAACGACCAACCAGCAGCGTTTTTTCTCTTCGATTCTGTAATCTTGAAATCCTGTAATCCTGTTTAATAGTTTCATGAAACTTCAAAACCAGTCTGCAATCGTCACCGGTGCGGGTCGCGGGATCGGCAAAGAGATCGCACTTGGTTTGGCTCGCGAGGGTGCGCATCTGTTGTTGGCATCGCGTGATGAACACGCGCTAGAGCGTGTTGCGGACCAAATTCGCGGTATGGGACGACGCGCGCTGGTTGTGCGAACTGATGTGTCGGACGAAACACAAGTAGCAGCGATGGCCAATGTTGCACTCAAGGAATTTCAGCGCATTGACGTCCTTGTAAACAACGCAGGTCTCGTTGGTCCAACAACACCACTGGCAAAATTGTCGCGCGAAGAATGGGATCAGGTACTGGCTGTAAATCTCACCGGCGCGTTCTTGTGTTCGCGTGCCGTTATTCCACAGATGATCGAGCAAGGTTCGGGTTGCATAATCAACATCGCATCAATTGCAGGTAAGCTTGCCTATGCACTGCGAAGTCCCTATGCCGTATCAAAATGGGGAATGCTCGGTTTATCGCGGACGCTAGCCCAGGAGCTTGGCCCCCACAACATACGGGTAAACGCCATCTGCCCCGGACCGACTGCCGGCGAGCGAATGCGTTCTGTCATTGCTGGACGGGCAAAAGAACTTGGACGGTCGGAGGAAGAAGTGGAGCACACGTACCTGGAAGGCACGGCGTTAAAGCGGATGGTTGATCCGGCACACGTCGCCGCCGCTGTCGTATTTCTGGTTTCGGAGGAAGGCAGCAGCATCACTGGCGAAGCGATTGATATCTCAGCCGGATTCGCGCTGTAAGGTTCCTTGGGGGGAGTAGCCCGAGTGTCAGTTCCTTTGGGTCAATAGCCCGACTGTCAAGGAGGGCTCCTACGTCGCGAAGAAGCCAAACCAACGCGCGAGCCCTCCTTGACAGTCGGTTTGCATCTGCAACCATAATCGGTTAGAACCCGTAGTAACTCTGTGAAATTCATCGAAACCCTGAAACTGGCGCTCGCGGCGATCTGGGCTCATAAGCTGCGTTCCGCTCTGACGCTATTGGGAATGATCATCGGCGTGATGGCGGTGGTCGTCGTCTATTCGCTTATCCAGGGTTTCAACACATACGTCGATGAAAAGATCGCGGGCATTGGCGCCAAATCTTTCAACGTGCAGCGCTTCAACCCGCTTGAGGATTTCAAGGACACCGACACGATTGCCGCAGCACAGAGACGGAACAAAGAACTGACTCTTGAAGATTATGAATACGTGAAAGAGCGGGCGTCACTAGTTAACAAGCTCGGAGCCAAAGCCCGTGGAACGCCGGCTGAAGTAAAAAGAGGAGGCGAAGTCCTTGAGGATGTGTTTGTCTCTGGCGCGACGGCGAATTGCGTGGACATCGAAAACCGCGACGTAGCTGATGGCCGGTTTATTGCGGAAGTTGAAAATGAGGCGGCACAACGAGTCGCTTATGTCGGTGCAGATGTAGCGAACAAACTCTTCCCTTTCGGTGGCAGTCCGATAGGTCAGGAAATCTCCATACGCGGTATTCCCTACCGGATAATCGGCGTCGAGGCTGCAAGAGGAACCGTGTTCGGCATTCCGCAGGACACGTTCGTCATAATCCCGCTAAAAACTTACTCAATCACGTTCGGTGCTCTGATCCGACAGCGGTCACTATATTTTGTTGGAACAGCAAGATCGGATGACCAGTTTAACGACGCGGTTGAAGAGGTGCGAACCCTAATGCGTCAGCGGCGGCACTTGAAGCCGTCTGAGAAAGATAACTTTGGAATCGTGACGCCTGATGCGATCACCGGGTTGCGCGACCGATTATTCGGAACGATTTTTCTAGTGGCGATTCTGGTGCCAAGCATTGCGCTCTTAGTCGGTGCCATTGTCATCATGAACATCATGCTAGTCTCCGTTACAGAGCGAACGAAAGAGATCGGTATAAGAAAATCATTGGGTGCTCGACAAATTGATATTCTCAAGCAATTTCTAGTAGAAGCGGTCGCTTTGTCTGGAATAGGCGGCGCAATTGGTGTCACAATCGCATGGATCATCGGCCGAGTGCTGACCGCGGTCTTCTTTCCTACATCGCTGTCGTTTGGGGCGGTAGCCATTGCGGTAGGAGTATCGGGGATTGTAGGCGTCGCTGCCGGCGTGTTCCCGGCATGGAAAGCGGCTAGACTAGATCCGATCGAGGCACTCAGGGCTGAATGAACTTTGTGCATTTACGCTTCGCTCAACTTAGTGGCAAACAGTCAGTACCGAAACGCGGTAGCGTCGGGTCCGTGTTCAGTACGATGATGAAGGAGTTTGAACAGGACCCGACGCTACCGCGTTTCGGTACTGACTGTTTGCCACTAAGTTGAATGTAACCTGACTAAAACAGATGCGAATCCTTCGTAGCGACATTTACGAAAACCTGAAGATGGCGGTCGATACACTGCGCGCCAATAAACTGCGCTCGTTTCTCACCGTATTTGGGGTTGTTATCGGCGTCATCACTGTCATGCTCATCGCTTCGATCATCAGCGGCATCGACGTGTCAGTAAAGCGCGAAGTCGAGTCGTTCGGCACACGCTCAATCTACATCAGCAAATTCAACCCAGGCATTCACATTGGCCGCCTGTCGCGCGAAGAACGCATGCGTAAGGAGCTTACGTACGATGATGCGATCGCCATTTCACGTCTGCCGGCGATTGAATTGTCAGTTCCCTTCCTGGACATAACTAACAACTTCTTTGGGGGACGACTAACCGTATCGGGTGGCGGTAAAACCTCCGCCGGTGTCGCACTGCAGGGCACGTTGCCGGAATTTGAAAAGGCCGGAACGCAAGTGATTAACGAAGGCCGCTTCTTCTCGCAAGTTGAAAACGATACAAACCAAAACGTCTGTGTAATTGGTTCAAAAGTGGGCGACGACTTCTTTCGTTTTGGCTCGCCTGTGGATCAGACGCTGGAAATTGGGGGACAGGCGTTTCGTGTTGTGGGCTTA
This sequence comes from Pyrinomonadaceae bacterium, assembly GCA_036559885.1. Classification (GTDB taxonomy): domain Bacteria; phylum Acidobacteriota; class Blastocatellia; order Pyrinomonadales; family Pyrinomonadaceae; genus PSRF01. The sequence continues at coordinate 8,379 of DATBSH010000336.1, read as the reverse complement.
CTACAGAAGCGTGAGCAGTTCCTTTTCAGTGGTGGCAGCGATGATCAGAACAACGTGATCTACGTTCCCTTCAGTGTTGCGCAAAAGTTGAAACCTAATGCTGACGACATCTACATACTGGCGGTCGCGAAACCTGGATTGATGGACGAGGGGAAAGATCAAATCCGCGATTTGTTACGTGTACGGCGGCAGGTACCGTTTGCAGCCAACGACAATTTCGGAATGCAGACTGCGGAAAGCGTTCTCGACAACTTCCGTTCAATCACCGGGGGCCTCGCTATTGCAATGGTGGTGATCTCCTCGGTCGGGCTGATGGTGGGCGGCATCGGCGTGATGAACATCATGCTGGTGTCAGTGACTGAACGCACGCGCGAGATCGGCGTGCGCAAGGCAATTGGGGCCAAGCGCAGCGACATCATGTGGCAGTTTCTGATTGAAGCCGCGACTCTAACCGGGTTGGGCGGAATCGTCGGACTCTCGATAGGGTGGTCAGTAACTTTCCTGCTTCGAATATTCCTTCCTTCCTACGTTCCACTGTGGGCACCCATCGGAGGATTCGTCGCGAGTGTTGGTATCGGTTTGATCTTTGGGTTGTGGCCTGCATGGAAAGCCGCGCGACTGGATCCGATCGAATCTCTCCGGTACGAATAAACAGGGGCAGGAGCAGCAGGCAGGAGCAGCAGGCAGGAGCAGGAAAAGCAGGAGCGGCAAGCAGGTGCACGAACTTCAATGTCCTGCTCCTGCGTGGTGCTCCTGCCCTGTCTTTTCTTATCCGATGAAGCCCGGGAACAATGCGGTGACGATCGTGACGAGCATCAGTCCGAGCAACCACAGGGTAACGGCGACCCCCCATCCTGCACTCGAACTCACTAGCGTGCCACCGTTATGCAGGCCCTTCGCCTTTAACCACAGACCATAAAACGAGAGGATCCCAATCCAGCTCGCAATTACGAATAGCACGGGGTGCACAGACGGAGTGAAAAGTATCCCGAGGTTATCTTGCACTAAATTGTCTGCCCCTAGAATTGGATGGATATCTTCGGGGTCTTTTATGTACAAGATAACGAGACTCAGCACTTTCTGAATAACAATCACAGGGAGAGAGGCATAGAAATAGACCGCCAGCGCCTGCCAGAAGTTGATTCGCCCTCCAAATGCGAGAGTGCCTAACAGATAAAGTGCGGAGACGATTGCGCCAAAGATAAACGCAGCAGCGAAGGCTGTAGCGGCTGCGCCTGCACGCTTAACCGGGCTTTTCGCTTCATCCAGTTGCTGCGATCGCATCTGCTCCAACCTGTCAGGTGGCGGCGCAAACGGTGGTCCCATCTCGCCAATTTTTTCGATTCGATGATTAACGATCCTTTCTGGAGTCAATCGCTGAACAAAAGCAACCATGTAAACTACGGTTAGAACGACCACAACAAGGTAGGCAGCTACCCAATGTGGATGCACCCGCAAATTTCGAAAAACGCGCGTCGGCTCATAAAAAACACCGGCTATTTTTTGCATTGGCGGCAACGGCGGTTCCGTATCCGGCACCACTGGCAACGGAATGAAACTTAGTCCGAAGAGCGCAATGCCAAACACTGCGAGAGCGATAGGTGGGCCAAACCCCATCGGTATCAGCTTTACGATTTCGCCGACGAGCAAGATTAGTCCAAGCACAAAGAGGCCGATTGCAAACGGTCGGAGTCGCGTCGGACGTGGTGCTGGTAATTCGGCTGCTAGTTGCGGTGGCGGTGGTGGTGGCGGAGATGGTGCCTGAATTGGCTGTTGGATGGGATCGCTCATGAAATCGTTCTCCTACGAGAAGACGGGGAGAAAACCTCCGTCGAAGAGTTTAAAGAGCTTTCGGCTTCGAAGCTAATACGGTCTAAAGTCCGATCAGGTTTCGATTCCCAATCTGGTCAAGTCATTGATCATATATATCATTTCTTTTGCTCTTACCCGCCATGCGACGGCTCAACCAGCGGTGCTTCAAACCATCCGGGCACGCGAATACAAGCGACGTAATGCCGGTCAGCAACTTCTCTTAATTCGGGATCAATTCGTGCGCAATCTTCGATAGCGATCGGACAACGGGTGCGAAACCTGCATCCGGATGGAGGATTAATCGGCGTTGGCACATCGCCCTGTAGCACGATGCGACTGCGCTTCTGTTTTGGATCAGGAATTGGAATGGCCGACAAGAGTGCCTGCGTGTACGGATGAAGCGGCTGTGCATAGAGATCTGTGGCCTGCGCGATCTCCACAATTCTTCCCAGATACATCACTGCAACGCGCGTAGAAATATGCTCGACGACGGCGAGTCCGTGTGAGATGAACAAGTACGTCAGCTTGAATTCTTCCTGTAACTCTTGCAGCAGATTTACAACCTGCGCCTGAACTGACACATCGAGTGCCGACACTGGCTCGTCGGCAACGATTAGTTTCGGATTCAGTGCGAGTGTGCGCGCAACGCCGATTCGCTGACGCTGTCCACCTGAGAATTCGTGCGCGTATCGATTCATGTAATCCGGATCTAAACCTACGCGCCGGAGAAGACCCGCGACTCTCTCACGTCGATCATTTTTCGTACCCTCATTATGAATGACCAATGGTTCAGCAACGATATCGCCGATTTTCATGCGCGGGTTAAGCGAAGCATAGGGATCCTGAAAAATGATTTGCATCTGCCGCCGCACCGCGCGCAGTTCTTTCTTTCCCAGTGACTGCAGGTCGACGCCGTCGAAAGTGATGCTGCCTGAGGTAGGTTCAATCAGTCGCAGGAGACATCGTCCAACGGTCGATTTGCCACAGCCTGATTCGCCGACGAGGCCTAACGTTTCGCCGGCGAAGATGTCGAATGAAACACCATCAACCGCACGCACAACATCTTCACTTCCCTCGACGGGAAAGTGTTTGACGAGATCGCGAACGCTGACCAGAATGGGCGGCGCTGCGCTGTGCGGTGTTACTGATTCAGCGATGGCGTTAGCGTGTTGCATCTACTTCTCATTCTCCCCTGGCTTTAGCCTGGGGATCCAAATCACAACTGATCCTCCGAACCGTTTTAACGGTTTATCGACTTGACTTAGACTTCGTTACGACAGAAACCGTTGAAACGGTTGTCTTTCATAACGAGCTTGCAGCCCCAGGCTGAAGCCTGGGGTGAATGAGAGGACCTCTTATTCTCGCGACCGCTCCTCAGCTCGATGGTCGGCAGAAACCGCGGCCGCAAGATCGTATAGCACGCATCGCACTTTCACTCCTTCATCTAGCTCGTATAGTGGAATGGCTTCGTCCGTACAACGCGGCATGCGATGCGGACAACGCGGAGCAAAGTGGCAGCCGGAAGGTAAGTCGGTCGGCCGTGGCACCGTTCCCTCGATCGTCTCGAGTCGTTTCTTCTTTGCGACAAATTCACTCGTTAACTTCGGAACTGAACGCAACAAGCCTTCGGTGTAAGGATGTTTCGGTCGCGCAAACAGCTCGTCAACTGGTGACTCTTCAACTATTCGCCCCGTGTACATTACGGCCACTCGATCCGCGACCTCAGCGACCACACCTAAATCATGCGTGATGAGCAGCACAGCCAGATCACGCTGTTTTCTTAGGTCATTAAGCAGTTCCAGAATCTGTGCTTGAATCGTCACGTCTAGCGCAGTGGTCGGTTCGTCTGCTATCAGGAGCTTCGGATTGCATGCAAGAGCCATCGCAATCATCACGCGCTGCCGCATCCCGCCCGACAGCTGATGCGGGTAGTCATCCACTCGCCTTGCTGGATCCGGTATCGCGACTTCCCGCATCGCCTCAATCGTCGCATTCCTTGCATCCTTTCTCGACAGCTTCCGATGCAATCGCAGCGCTTCGGCAATCTGTTCACCAACCGTGAAGACGGGATTCAAAGACGTCATCGGATCCTGAAAGATCATAGCGATATCGTCGCCGCGCATTTGACGCATTTCATCTTCTGATAACTTCCGTAGATCCTTACCGTCGAAGATGATTTCACCTGAAACAATCTTTCCGGGCGGCGCAATGAGCCGCATAACGGACAGCGCCGTGATGGATTTGCCGCAGCCAGATTCTCCTACTAGTCCGAGCAATTCGCCGCGATCGACATAGAAGCTCACTCCGTCAACCGCTTTGACGAGACCTGCGCGTGTTGGAAAGTGCGTTCGTAGATCTTTGACTTCGAGAAGATGAGACATTCGGTCAGTAAAGATTGAAATTGTATTCAAGCTGAAGCCAGGTAGAAACGAACTGACCATTCTTTACCGCTGGCACAAACTTAATCTTCTTTGCAGCAGCGATGGCTCGTTTGGTTAGTCCAAAGGGAAGCTCGGAAATCGCAGTAATGTTCTCGACGCTACCTTTTGAATTAAAAAGCGCTCTCAGCACCACGGTTCCAGTTACATGTTCCTGGCGCGCCATTTCACTGAACGACGGTTCGGGTTTCATAGCGACAAACACTTTTTGGTCAACCTCCTTGCCGCTGTAAGTCGGTTCTCCTCCCAAACTATCAACAGAAGAGACAGCGCCGATGCCGTCATTTAGTTCCGTACCCTCTCTCTTTTCGCCGAGGGTTATCGAACTGAAAAATTGTTTGACTCGTGGATCGTCGAACGAAGCACCGGCAGCACCAAATTCATATAAGTGCTTTTTTGTCTTAAAGAATTGCGAGGTCTGTTTCACACCGCGAGAATTGTATTCAAACTGCTTGCCGGCAAATCCATTGATTGAAACATCCGATGGATTATTGCTGGCGAACCGCGCGCCAATGAACATCTCGAGTGATGGTCGCAACGGATCCTGAAGACTACGGACACTGTAGACAACTCCATCTTGGTATGCGCCAATCTGTCGTTCCGTTCGGGTCTTCTGATACTCGCGAAGAAAAGTTTTTTCGGTGGTCATCGCGGGCAGCACCGGCATGCTTACAGAAAATTCTTCACCGTCGACTGTATACCGTTGCCATTCCGGTAAACTTACCGGTGACACAAAGCCACGTGAGGAGTGGTCGCTACGCGAGACAACGTGAGCAATGCAACTGACCGCAGCTAAATATATTAGGCAGATCGCGACGAAGCGTTTCATCATTACTCTCAGTCGAACAAATCGTTCACAATCCTAGTTTCTTAATTCGCGCCATTTCATATTCACCATCCTCCGCCGGATAGCGAAGCGACTTAGCAATGGTTCCATTCTCTTTCGCCAAAGCCCATATGATGCTTTCGCCGGCGGGAATTGTTTTTGGGCGTTTAGAGAAAATCGGATCTGAGAAAGCGCTTTCTGCATCGATCCATTCCCACCCCTTACTCTTGAACATCTCTATCAGATCATTGAGAAACAACGCGTTCAGAAGATTGAAGTGCGTCAAAATCGTATGTGGCGTCGGGCGTCCGGCCACTTTGAGCGCAAGTGAGTTGTAATACTGAGCACGGTCCCACATGTGTTCGAGATAAAAGTCTCGATATGGCTTAGTGTCAGCATTCGGATTGCTCTTAAGACGTTCGGTAAGACGCTGGTCCACGATCCAGTCGGAGTTATCAATGGTGACATAGCCCATTTGATAACCGTGCTCAGACAGAAAACTTCTCAAGCCATCGCGCTTGGCTTCACTTTCACCTTCCTTCAGCATTGGAAATCGAAAGTATCTCTTGAACCGCGGGAAGTCGCTCAATAGCGAGTCCGCACGAAGAATGTCTTCTTCATACGCAGCAAGGGTCATCGTGGGACTCGCGAAATTACGGTGTGAGTACGTGTGGTTACCAATCAAGTGTCCGGCTTTGTCCCAGGCTGAGAGAAGCTGTTTGCCTTCGTCGTTGTCGATGTTGCGGGCCACGACGAAGAGCGCTGCTTTTATATTGTGTTTGTTGAGAGTAGAAAGAATTGCAATGTTGCGCTGAGCACCTGTGAGCCTGACGTTGTTCTGCCAGTTGAAATCGTCCATTGTGAGCGCGATCTGCGGCCGCGGCGCGACAATACTGCCGCGTCCAACAATCCCAACACCGACGGTTGTTAATCCGAGCACTCGAGTAAATTCACGTCGATTCATATTGCTCACACCTCCAGGACACAATCACACTTCAGATATTCGCGTAAGTCAACTCTCATTCTCCCCAAGCTTCAGCTTGGGGATCAGCAGCCTTAGAAAGGGGCTCGCAACCGTTTTAACGGTTTATCGATCTATCCAAGGATCAGTCTCACGTAATGCGTAAACCGTTAAAACGGTTAGTAGTAATGAGAGCACAAGATCCCCGGGCTGAAGCCCGGGGAGAATGAGAAACAGACCGCCTCTTTACACAACTGAAGTCTCCTTATACTCCCCCCACACCTTCCGCAGGCGATAACTTATTTCACCAATTGTGGCGTATTCCTCCACGCACATGAGCATCCGCGGAATGAGATTCTCCGTCGTACGTGCCGCTTCTTCCAGCTTGTTCAACGCCGCGAGGGCTCGTCGGGCGTTGCGTGTTTGTCGGATAGCACGCACACGTTCGATTTGTTCCTGTTCTCGCGCAGGGTCAATCCGGAGCGTTGCGACAGGCTTTTCCTCTTCAACCTGAAAACGATTTACGCCAACTACAACCGCATCGTTGCTCTCGATTGCTCTCTGATATCGATACGCCGACTCCTGAATCTCTCGTTGTACGTAGCCTTTTTCGATCGCCCTCAGCATGCCGCCCATAGCTTCGATCTTCTGTATATAATTTGCTGCACGCCCTTCAACTTCATTCGTCAGTTGCTCGATCGCGTAAGAACCTGCGAGCGGATCGGCAGTATCACCGATGCCTGATTCATAGGCGATCACCTGCTGCGTCCGAAGTGCCAGTCTCGCTGCAGATTCTGTGGGCAGGGCCAGGGCTTCATCCATTGAATTGGTATGAAGCGACTGAGTGCCACCTAAGACAGCTGCGAGCGCCTGAATTGTGGTCCGAACGACGTTTACTTCCGGTTGTTGCGCCGTTAAAGATGATCCGGCGGTTTGCGTGTGAAATCGCAGCATCATCGAGCGTGGGTCACGAGCATTAAACCTTTCGTGCATGATGCGGGCCCACAGTCTTCGGGCAGCACGAAACTTCGCGACCTCTTCAAGCAGGTTATTGTGCGCGTTGAAGAAAAACGAGATACGCGGCGCGAACTCATCCACGTCGAGACCGGCATTCAGAGCAGCTTCCACGTAAGCGATGCCATCAGCAAGTGTAAACGCAACTTCCTGAACCGCTGTCGAACCGGCCTCGCGAATGTGATAACCGCTAATCGATATAGTGTTCCAGTTCGGTACTTCCCGGGCGCAATAAGAAAAGACGTCTGTCACCAGCCGCAGTGACGGCTCAGGCGGATAGATGTAAGTACCGCGCGCAATATATTCCTTCAGAATGTCGTTTTGGAGTGTGCCTCTGAGCTTATCAAAGGAGACATTTTGCTTTCTGGCGACTGCAACATACAACGACAAGAGGATCGCGGCAGTTGCGTTGATCGTCATCGACGTCGAGACCTGATCCAAAGGTATGCCATCAAAAAGCCGCAACATATCTTCGAGTGAATCGATGGCAACGCCTACTTTCCCGACTTCACCCGCGGCCAGCTTATCATCTGAATCGAGACCAATCTGCGTCGGAAGATCGAAAGCTACCGAGAGACCGGTGGTGCCGTGCGCCAAGAGATATTTGTAACGTGCGTTTGATTCTTCCGCTGTTGCGTAACCCGCATACTGCCTCATGGTCCACAAGCGACCGCGATACATGTTGTCGTAAATGCCGCGCGAGTAGGGATACTCACCCGGTGCACCTAGATCCTTCTCGTAATTTATCGTGTCTGTGTTTGAGGGATTGAAATCAGTCGGCAGGTCGATTCCGGAGGGGGTTTCGAACTGTTCGCGTCGCTCGTCTTTTTGCTTAGTCGCCATGATGCGCGGAGATTGGTCGAAGCCTAACATACGGTGAACAGCACTCGCAAAGCGATGGTTTGCAACCGCAGCTAAGAGTCATTCAACCTACAAAAGTTTTCAGGTTGGGAAGGGTGGCTTGCCCCCGCCTCAACTAGCTTTTATCCGGATCCGAGAAAACACTCAACTACAGAACGGGAGGGAAGCGACCGATTGCAACTGACGGAATCGCCAATGTTAGTTCAATCGGGCGCTTCGCTCCCGTTCTGTAGTTGGATCGCCCGGGCACGAACCTCCGTCTGCAAGCCACCCTTCCCAACCGAAAACTTTCCCTTCACCCACTGTATGAACACGACTAGCTTGTGTGGCTTTGCCTCAAAAGTCGATTTCGGTGGTAACGAGTTTCGTGTTTAGTTCGTGTGACTTCGTGGATCGTTCCTTTTGTCCAGAAAACTAAAGACGATCCACGAAGTCACACTAACCAACACGAACCAAAACACTCCTGC
>DATBSH010000335.1:0-8579 GCA_036559885.1 Pyrinomonadaceae bacterium | reverse complement strand
AACAACTTCAGAGTCTTGCCCTGGGCCAACACTTCGACCATCGCCGGGAACGCGGTGATATCAAGAGATTGCCCGTGCGAATCGATGAGGCCTTGAACAGAGTCAATCGCAACGTGGGGCGCGGCTTTGAAGGCAGCGAGGCTGATGCGTCCGCCGGCCGGAGCCAAAACTCCGAGTGCTGAGTAATCGGCGCCGACAAGAGCGACGGCGCGCTCTAACACAAGGGACGACACTTCACGGAAATCAGAACGGGCGTTCAGAGCATTCGCGATCGAAAGAAGCGCGCGCTTGGTTTCCGCTTCGCGCTCTTTATCGGTGTACAGTCGGGTGTATTGGTAACCCACACCGATTTGACTCGCGATTGACTGCAGGAATGTAACCTCATCATCCAGCCAATTACGCGCCGTCCGCGTCGTGTGCAGCCCGACAAGACCCAACACATCGTCTCCCAGGACTACCGGCACAACCAACAAAGAGCGGGTGCCAAGACCTGCTGCCAGAAATCTGACCTTCGGATCGGCGGCAGAGATGTCGTCCAGGCGGATAGGTTTCTTTATGTCGACATGTTCAGACAGTTGTTTTAAGTCGATGGGCAAGACAGTGCCGAGACTAGGAGGAACATCGGCAGACGCGCGCCATTCGTGACTGATGCGCAGCTCACTGGCAGAAGTGAGCTGGATAACGTCGCACCGGTCCACATTCATCATCCGCCCGAGTTCCGAAACGATAACGTTCAGAAAGCGGTCAAGATTGATAGCGTCAGGCAGCGTGAGCGCGAGGCGATTAATTATCCCCTCACGGGCCTCATGCATTTTGATTTTGCGTTCGAGTGAAAGAGATTGTGCGCTATTGGACATCAGTTGCGGCTGATCATAGTCGAAGGGCGCGAAAGGTTGCAAAGACTTCAACCGGTCTCTGCGCAACCTCTGGGTCGTCCGCGTTTCGGCGGTTTAGCTCCAAAGCTTACAGCAAGAGATGCAGCATATGTGACGCAGCACGGCCCGCAACCGATCGGCTTTGCCGCCTGTTGTGAGGCATGGCTCAGCCTTGCCGTTTAAATGGGCTTCTCTTGTTATGGGCTATGCCCCTGGTTCGGTCTCCGACCTGACAAACGATGCAGTTCTTCTAGGGAGAGGGCAAAGCCCGCACGAAGGGCCTAGCCCAAATCCATAAAAGTCTGCTGACGGCAAGGCGGAGCCATGCCTCACAACAGGCGGCAAAGCCGAGCGAAAGTTGGCTCAGAAGAGCAAAAATCTAAACCTTTGCTACGCGGGGTTACGCAGACTGTTGATCTTGGCCACTGAATTGCGACCTGTTCAGGCGAATCCGTATAATCGCGAAGCAGCGACCAAAGTCCCTAATCGAGTAAACCGAATGCCAATTTACGAGTACGAGTGCAAAAAATGTAAGGCTCACATTGAGCTATTCCAACGCGTATCGGATAAGCCACCCACAAAGTGTCGGAAATGCGGTGGACGGCTCGAGAAACTGTTTTCTGCCGCGGCTATTCAGTTCAAGGGGTCTGGCTGGTATGTGACGGACTACGCGAAGAAGGCAACGAAAGCGGACAAGCCTGAATCGGAAACCTCGGGCGACAAGAAAACAGAGAAGAAAAAAGAGAGCTCCCCGGATAAAAAGACCTCGGACAAGACTTCGGCCCCCAAGACCTCCGGTGGCGACTGAAGTTGACTTGTAGTTCTAAAACGATGGGTGCGTTAACTCCGGCACACGCGGAAAAATTCACGAAGAGAAAATCCTTTCGCATTTCGCTGGTTCTAGTAAGCGCGTTGCTCTTAGGCACGATTATCTTCGGGCAGTCGGGGCACCGTCCGGTGACGACAACATCCAGTGGAATTTTGGTTGGTGTCACAGCGAAACGCGACGGCAACGCAACCAACCCGATCACCAGCAAGGAAGTCTCGGTTTACGACAATGGCGTGGAACAGGCTATCCGAAACTTCACGCCCGATCCCTCTCCCGCAAAGATTGTTCTGCTAGTGGATAACTCGCTCACAATTCGTGCCGACGTAGATAAGCTGGAGCAGGCAGCTCGCGAATTTGCATACGAGATTTTCAAAGGCGACGAACTGCTAATCGTTGGTTATGACGAGCAGGCAGAGATCGTTTCAGATTGGACCGACGACGCAAAGGCAATAGAGAAATCATTGAAGCTGTTTCGCAAAAAAGGACAACCATTTCTTTTCGACGCTATTCGAGCTGTGCTTGAAGAAGCGCTCCGGCCTCTCCCGGGTCAAAAGCGTGTGATTGTTGTCATTAGTGATGGGTTAGATCGGGGAAGCAAAGCGACTTTCGAGAACACGCTGGCCGCGCTCCAATCAGAGAACATCACTGTCTACGCAGTTCAGGCTGTAGATCGAACACGCGGCGCCATTCGCCGAGATGTGCCGAAACCAAAAGTGGTGATCGATAAGTTGGTTGAAGGAACTGGGGGGCAGATATTCTCGATTGACCAACCTCAGGAAGCCGCGAAATCTATCTGCGACGAACTACGGAAGAACCGCTACGTGCTTTCGTACATTCCATCAAGTGCTCCGTTCGGACAAGCCCGCAGCCTACTCGTTGTAGGAAACGAGGGGATCACCGTTCGCGCGAAATCAATGCAACAACCAAACTAAAACCTATCCACAGATTACACAGATTAGGTACTAATACAGTTAAGTTGCGTGGTTAGGCTGCCCTAGTCCAAGGTGTAGGAGCTGAAAGACTCAACTTAACTGTCTTAGCACCTAATCTGTGTAATCTGTGTAATCTGTGGATAGGATTTTATTTTCGTCGCGAGTAGATCCAGAACAATCCACCCATGATTAGCAACACGAGCGTCTCCATGAAAATGAAGAAACGGAGATTGAAGGCTCGGTCCTCGTCGTGTGAATCCGAGAATGCCACCCAGGTGCCAATAATCAGCCCTCCCAGCACCCAAACTAGTTGCCGCTTTTTATCCCACACGGCGGTCCCGTCTTTGCCGATGTTTACGAACTTTCCCGCCCGTCGCTTCGTACGCCGTAACGTGGCGGGTGGCGACTACAGAACGGGAGCGAAGCGACCGATTGAATTAGCATTGGCGATCCTGTCGGTTGAAATCGGTCGCTTCGCTCCCGTTCTCTAAACGCCTTTTCCGGTTGGATATCATTCATGTATTGCCCTAAATGCAATCAGTCGCAAGCATCGGATGAAATGCGCTACTGCTCACGCTGTGGTTTTTCACTCAGCACAGTGGCGATTCTAATGCAGAACGATGGGTTGCTGCCTCTACCAACTAAAGACCGTGGCCGACGATCTTTGCGTCGATGGATGGTGACCGAGAGTGTAATCCTCACGGTATTCTTCTGGGGAATTGGATTGGTAGCCACCTTTTTGTTCGACTTCGGTGGAGCATTTCTGTCGATCAACAAAATGGCGGCGGTCATGTTCTTTTTGCTGGGACTGATCGGTTTACTCAGATTCCTGTACGCATTTCTTTTTATCAAAGAAAATGAAGAGCATGATCAAAAATATTATCGGGAACCAGTGACAGACCAGCGACGATTTGCCTTGCCTCCACCTCAACAAACACCGCTCTCTGACTTTCCACGTAAACCCAACACAAAAGAAATGGTGCGCCCCATAAGCGTCACCGAAAATACCACGCGATTATTCGATGATTCCGAGCCGCGTCATACGCGCGAAGACTAAGGCTAGAAGGTGGGCAGTGCTCGGACTGCAAGAATCGGTTTGTTCTTATTGCTCCTTGAGTAGACCGGACAACCAATGCATCACGTTTAGCGCATACTGCTTGTTATCCGTGCCAAGGACGTTCATTCCCATCTTGTACCTTTCCGGACCAGCAATCTGCGCCGATAACATAGCAGCCTCACCCTGAACCACAACCCGCCCTTTGCCAAACTTGAACGCCAACGCCTGTGCTCGACCTGCCGCTGATATCGAAGTCGTGGCGTCGCGATCCGGAGTGTCTTTCGCGGTATCCGATAACTTCAGGATGGCGTAACTATCCTTCGGTCCGGTTAGCGATTGGCCAGTGAAACTCATCACCTTGTTCACCTTTTCCGAGTCTCCCCGACCATCTGTAATCGGGTGTTGAAGCAGCAGTTTGTTTTCGCGCGAGAAGATAATGAACGAGGGATTGCCTTCAGCAGAGTTAGATTCGTCGTACGTAAATCCTTTACTCATCTCAACGCCAAAACGCTTGGCCAGGATCTCAGCCGCGCCACCAAAGGGCGCGTGATCGGCGATTAGCAACAGTGACCCGCCACCGCGCACCCAATCGTGCACAACATCGCACTCCGCTTCGGTAAATGCTGGATTGGCAGCGCCATCCTCATCCATGTCTTCGCTGCCGAGCGCATTGGCAATAACAAGCACTTTGAAACTTTCCAGAGATGACTTACTGAACGATTGCCGGTTTCGTACAACTCGATATCCATCGTTCAAAAGCAACGTAACGAATGGTTTGTACCTTCCATCCATCGTGTGGAAATTGTTGTGTGCTTCGTCGAACAGCACGCGCGGACTACTTTTGGAATAGGCTGGATTCGCAACGGTTGGATTAAATTCCGGATCGGCCATCTGTTGGGCCTGAACCGTGGTGATTACAAAAAGAACCAGCGCGGCAAATAGAAATCGAGGCTTTAACACGGTCTTCATTATTCAGTTAAGCCGGAGATCTACTACTAAAGAGCGACGTATCTGCCGGCTTTTCGTTTTATCGCGGCCGCAGTTTAGATAATCGCTCCGCCGAACGATTAAGTGTTTCGTCTTTCTTGCAGAAACAGAATCTGACTTGCCGGGCACCGCGCTCGGGGACACTGTAGAAGCTCGAACCTGGCACACACGCTACACCGATTTCACGTATCAAGTGCCGCGTGAACTCGACGTCATCATTGAAACCAAAACCAGAGATGTCGGTCATTATGTAGTACGCGCCGTCAGGGACGAACGTCCTAAAACCTGCTTGTTCCAAAACCGGCAAAAGCAGATCACGTCGCTCCTGATACTCACGTTGTAACCGATCGTAGTACTCTGGCGGCAAAGACAAAGCGTAGGCTCCTGCGGCCTGCAACGGGGCCGCAGCACCAACAGTTAGAAAGTCATGGACCTTTCGAATGCCGCTCGTGATCACAGGTGAAGCTATGCAATAGCCGACGCGCCAACCCGTCACCGAATAGGTTTTCGACATCGAATTGACAATTACCGTACGCTCACGCATCCCGTCGATCTGCGCCATGGAGATATGTCCGATCTCAGCACCAGCTCGAGGATAAAGAATGTGCTCGTAGATTTCGTCGGTGAAGCAAAGCGCGTCGAACTCCTTGCACAGTCCGGCAATGAATTCCATCTCTGCGCGTGTGAAAACTTTGCCTGTCGGGTTATTGGGATTACAAACAATGATTGCCTTCGTCTTCTGGTTGAAGGCCGATCGCAACTCCTGTGGATCGAACTTCCAATCTGGAGCACGAAGCGGAACATAACGCGGTCGAGCGTCGGAAAGAATCGCATCGGGTGCGTAGTTCTCGTAGAACGGTTCGAAGACGATGACTTCATCACCCGGATCGACAGTAGCCATCATGGCCGCAATCATTCCCTCGGTTGAGCCACACGTGACAGTAATCTCTGTTTCCGGATCGATCTCCAAGCCGAGATACCACTTAGTCTTGCGCGCGATTGCGTCGCGGAAATCTTTTGAACCCCAGGTGATGGCGTACTGATTGATGTCGGCGTCAATTGCCTCCATCGCTCGACGCTTGATGTCGTCAGGCGCTGCAAAGTCTGGAAAGCCTTGCGACAGATTAACCGCGCCATACTTCAAGGCCTCGCGCGTCATTTCTCGAATTACTGATTCGGTAAATGAGCTGGCCTTTTTGGAAACGTGGCGCTTGGTTGAAAGCGAAGGTGTTGTCATTTCGTGACGCGCCGTATGCTCTCACACGACTCGGATGCGTGTCCAACCAACTCTTTTTCTTCACGGAATGATTTGTTCACCGGCGGCTTCTCGTTTCAGCTGAGTGATAATTGAGCGGATTGCTGCAGCGTAGCTTCCGTTTGGCGCAAGTTGCAGATACTTCTCGTAGGCCGCGACTGCCTCTTTTGGCTTCTGCACCTTCTCATAAGCCGCACCGAGCATCTGGTAAATAACGGGTTCACTGTCGGAGAGCTGTTCGATTGCTTTGTTCAGTTCAACCACCGCCTGGTCGTAATCACCGTTATCTTCGTATACGCGGGCCAAGCCGACGTGCGCTTCAGGTTGGAACCCGCCAGCTTCCCGGATCGCCCTTCGATAGGCGCGAATCGCTTCGTTATTGAGCGCCTGCTCACGAAAGATCCGACCATCAACAGCCGAAGCCTCAGGATATATTGGCTTTAGTTTACGCGCTGCGTCGATCTCATCGTGCGCTTTATCAAACTGGTTCATATCCAGATAAAGACGAGCAAGGCCTACATGCGCTGCGGGAATCGCGGGTCTAAGCTTGAGGGCCTGCTGATAAAACTCGACAGCCTTTTCCCTATCTTTGTCTTCGCGTGCTTTCTCGCGAGCAGTCTCAGCTTGCTGAAACAGGAGCTCTGCCTGCTCGGTTGTAGGTACCAGCTTGATTGCTATTGTCCGGCGACCCGGAAGCACTGCGACAGTAGATTCCTTAAAGCCTTGCGCGCGAACACGAATGGTGTGTCGTTTGTTAGAAAATGGACTGATAACGAGTTTGCCCGAGGCGTCTGCTGTCCCTCGGCGAATTTCGTCAACCCAAACCATCGCGTTTGGTTCGGTCGTAATCGTGAGCGTTGTTGCAGGAGTTGTTCGGGGCTGTTGTGAACGGATTTCGTAAGACTGGAAAAGCGTGATTACCAAAGACGCAAAGAATAGAGTTCGATGGAATCTGACAAAGCGCATCTGGCCCATCCTTGTAAACGTTACATCGGTAATCTACTCCTCGGCTTCACCGGGAGCTACCCTCCGCCTTCGCACGTTCGGATTTGATTGTTCAGTTGGGGTTGCGCCCGGTGTTGGCGTTGGTCCGGAAACAGGGCGCGCTCCAACCTCAGGCCGGAAGTTCCCTTTGTCATCGTATAGCCGCAAATATTGTAGGCGGTTTCTGACGACGCCCTGAATGTAACCGCGCGTCTCTTTCAATGGCACTTCCTCAGCCCACTCGTCAATTTCAAATGGTAAGGAGGTTTTCCACTGAACTACGCGGTTCGGGCCAGCGTTGTACGCAGCGGCTACGTACTCGATACGACCAAACTTATCTATCTGGTCTCGCAGGTACGCCGTGCCGAGTTGGATATTCAACCGGGGCTCGTACAACGATTCGGCTGTTATCTCGCGATCCACACCATACTTCCTGGCGGTGAGTCTGCCTGTCGGTACCAACACTTGCATCAAACCATAAGCGTAAGCGGACGACTTCGCGCGCGAACTGAAGATCGTCTCTTGACGAATTAAACCAGCAACCTGGTACGGATCGAGATTACGCGCGCGTGACTCCTGCACGATGATGTCCCAGTAAGCGAGCGGATAGAACACATCCCACTCTTCGCGCGTTAATTCTTCAGGCTTCATCTGAGAGTAGTCAGGATAACTGCGTTTCAGCGTGTTCAGAGCGCGAACGTTATCCTCCTGGAAACGATAGATACGCGCGGTAGCAAGATTCACTTTGGGACTATCGGCTGCGTTTTCTGACGCTTTCCCCAACTCCTTCAATGCCCAATCGTCAAGTCCGATGTTTGAAAGTTGATCCGCTTTTAGTATGTGCGCGTCTTCTTCAGGCCCTGCCGTCTCTTGAGCAACGGTTACGGTTTGCAGATTCGCTACAGCGCGCGCAACCAAAGAGTCAGCGGGAATAGGTTTCGCCGGGACACTTCGCATCGCCTCCAAGCGTTGTTTCGCCAGGTAGCCATACCAGTTCGCGTCGTAGCGACCGAGCATCGCTTCATACAAAGCACGCGCTTCAGCAGTTTTTCCGGCCCGCTCCGAATCACGCGCCGCCCAATAGCCGGCGCGACCCCGGTTGTCAGTGTTGCGGTCTGCATAGTACGCGAGATGCTCAGTCAGCATTCGCGACGAGTCTGTATAGTTCTTTGCCTCGTGTGCTTCCCACGCAAGGTCAAACTGCGCTTGCGCCACTTCGAGGGAACTTGAATAGCCGCTCACCGCGGTGCGGAGAAAGTAATTTGCGTCCGTCGTGTTCTTTGCGTCCTCAGCGATTTGACCTACAGCGACGAACGCACGAGGCGTGAAGTTGCTGTTGGGGAAACTCCGTCTGAGCTCCTCCACGATTGCGCGTGTCTGTTCCCACTGCTTCTGACGAGCGTAAGCCTGCGCCAGATAAAACAGCGCCTCCGCCCTGGTTTCACCAGCGGACGTGGGTATAGCTGTTAGCGCCGAGATGGCTTCGCTGATCTTGCGCGTGTTGTATGCAGCGATGCCGCGTCGTAATTGATTCTGTGGAGTTGCCGTTGAAGAAAAGCTGCCGAATGCTTCAGTGAACGCTGCGTATGAATCCGCAAATCGCTTTGCGTTATATAGCTTGTCGGCCCTGGAGAGTGCTTCTTCGATGCTCGCTGCGGAA
>DATBSH010000334.1:0-19060 GCA_036559885.1 Pyrinomonadaceae bacterium | reverse complement strand
GATAGCCAGAGAGCGGTGGTTGCCGTGCAAGATAAGGGAATATTCCTTTCCCCGCTTGCGGGAAGAGACGATGAACATAGTGCGACGGCGTTGGGCCAACTGATGGACAGTGGTCCATCGGTTACCTATCGGACGATTTTTACTCCCGGTACTCGTCTACCGCTTGGTGATTCAAACAGGCGCTATTTAACGGATTGTTTTCCGGCGTCGCCGTAAACTTATGGGAATTCTTCAATCGCTACCATCGGAAGATCAAATCGCGTCGATCCTGGGACCTGTCCTCGGAAGCAAGGACGACGGTACCGGGGTTGCCGGTGTTTTGCAGCTATTGGAGAAACTCGACACCAAGAACCTATCTTCGTCGCTGACTGGACAACTGGACCAAACCGTATCGGCCAATCTAACAATTGATTCCAAGAGCGTGACGGGTGGAACTTTAACTCAGTTGCAGCAGGCAGTGGGAGGAATTCCAGATGCCCAGTCGTTGATTAAGCCTCTGACTGAAACATTCGATAAGATCAAGAGCCTCTCCACACAGGGATTATCCACGCAATTGTTGAGCGGGGTAGATGGACTGCAGAACATTGGATCATTGGTGCCGCCTGATGGTCAAAACCTCGTGCGCGGCCTCGCCGATCGAGTCGCGACGCTCAAGGGTGAGTTTATCTCCGGCGAGTTTGGCCAACTCAGCCAATGGAGCGACAGCGTCAAGAAAATCCATGATGAACTTCAGCCGCTTTTGAGTGGAGGAAACGGCACACTTGAAGATCGTCTACTTGCTTTCCTGCGCGACAAGATCACGGAGCTGGTGCAGCTCATTCTTCCCAATGTCACTGCGGGCTTGGACATCACCGGTGCTCTAGCCTCCGCGATCTCCCCCGATCGCGTCGCCGCACTCAATGCGATCAAGACAGACCTTATCAGCTCGATGGCCGCGGCCAAAGCCGAGTTCGATACCGGAAACTTTTCGAATACCGCGGCCTTTGATAAGGCCCAGGCTGCGTTTCAGCAACTGGTCGAACTGATTACCACGATCACCAGCGGGCCGCGTCATTTGCTGGACCAGGCAGGCGCCACTGTCGATGGCATATCACGCTTGTTGAAAGAACAGTTCGACAACTTTCAGCAGATCGAAATCATCGACCTCGGAAACATCAAGGACAAATTCTCACAAGCAATCAAGAAAGTTGAAGACGCCGTCAAAGGACTTGATCTCGGTTCGGTCAAACAGAAGGTCGAAGATGTATTTCGACAGATTAACGACGTAATCGGTAAGTTCGACCTGGGCCAGTTGAGGAAAAAACTCGGCGACCTGCAGGGAGAGCTGAAGTCCATTCTTGACGGACTCGACGGCGCACTGCTCGGTGCGATCGCTTCTATTCGCTCAGCTTTCAACCAGATCAAAGACGCTCTGAAATCAGTCGCCTCATCGCTTGGAAGTTATGACTCCGAAGGTGTGTTTCACTTCAACGTTGAGCAGGAGATCTCGTCGTTCCTCAACAGCATTAAGCAAACGCTGCAAGATACCATTCAACCGCTGCTAAACGATTTCAAGACTACGATCAGCCAAACCTTGCAGCAAGTGCATGACGGACTCGTCACAGTCAAAGGAGAAATCGAGAACGTCAAAACGCAACTCCAAGGGATGTTGCAGGGCGTCAACGATCAGATTCAAGGCCTCGACGTGCCAGGCACTCTGGAAAGCGCCCGACAGACGCTCGATCAAATGCTCAAAGAACTTGGCGACCTGGACTTCGAGCCTGTCGTGGTGCCGGTGATTAACGAGATCGACGAGATCGGCGGCGAGTTGAAGAAGATTGACGTCTCTTCGCTCAACGATTTTACGAAAGGGGCTTTGAAGGTTTCGGTGTCCGTCGTTGAAGCGGTCGACTTCGAGGGCCAGATTACAGCCGTGCTGATGGCGGAGTTTGACAAGCTGCTGGAGTTTCCCAGGCAAGGTCTCAGTGAGATCGAAACGAATGTTGAAGCTCTAATTAAACGCTTCTCTGATTTTGCGCCAGGCGCGTTGCTCGCGCCGCTTGATGAAGTTTTTGCACCGGTGACGAAATTCCTCGATGAACTCAACCTGGAAACGTTAGTGAAGCCGCTGGACGAATGGTATGGCCGTTTGCTGGCGGAGTTGGACAAGATTTCCCCCGCGGCGCTGCTGCAACCCGTGGTTGATCTTTATGCGAAGTTGACTGCTACTCTCGATGCCGTCTCACCCGAACAATTGATTCGTCCAGTCAAAGAAGCAATCGACGGGATCAAAGCCGAGATAAAGAAGATCGATGTTACGGGCTTGGCCGCGGATCTCGATGGTGTGTTGACTCAGGTCAAAGAATCACTCGACAAGATCTCACCGGAGCGTCTAATTGCTCCTCTTATCGACGTCTTCGACAAGATCATGGCCGCCCTCGACAGCTTCGATCCTTCGGTGCTGCTGAAACCCGTCGGCGATCTCTTCGATTCACTACTAGCACCACTCGCGAATGCCACGAGTGAGCATGCTCGTCTGATTTCGGAAGCGTTCGCCGCGCTGCGGAGTATCGTTGACAAGTTCGATCCGAAGAACGTCTTCCGGCTGGTGCGTGAACAGGTCGCAACAGTTAACGACATTGCGAAGCAGATCGACGTGGGTGGGCTGCTCGCTTCACTTAAAGCGCCTTACGACACGATGCAGGCGTCGTTCGCAGCGAATGGTGGCAGCGCCAACGTGTCTCTTTCAGTTTCGGTCGAGAGTTTGAATCCGTTAAGAAACCCTACGATCACTCAAGCCGCGGCTGACCTGCAACAGATTCAAGCGAAGCTCAACGCTTTAGCCCAGGCCCAACCTCCCGCGGATCTCGTGACGCGGTACGAATCTGAGATTCGAGCGCGGGTCGAATCTCTGATTCCTGTTTGGGCCAAAGAAAACATCTCTGCCGACTCGATTCGACGCGCGTTTCAGGTCTTGAACCCACTGAACGTCACCGCGGACATCAAGAAGCTATACGACGCAATCAAGGAGCAGTTAAAGAACTTCGATCCGCGGATCTTGCAGGAGCAGATCAAGGCATCGTTTGAAAAGGCAAAGACAGCAATTCTTTCACTGGATCCGAAGGCAATACTCGCGCAAGTGCAGGGCATCATTGCCGACCTTCGGAAGAGACTAGATCTCTTCGACCTGCAAATCATCATTGATGAATTGAAGGACGTCGTGGATGAGGTGAAGAACATTGCCACCGGTCTAAATCCCGAGCGAATTATTGCTCAACTGCAGGATCTGGTTGAGGAAGTCAAGAGCATCGTTGGTTTGCTGCAGCCCTCACAAATCCTGCGCGAACTCAACGAGCCGTTCGCGCTGGCAAAGTCGATCGTCGCTGAGTTTGACCCAAAGTCATTTAAAGAACCATTACAAGCTGTTTTTGAAGGTATTCAGAAGGTGCTGGCAGCCATCGATGTGGGCGTCGTCCTGCAGCCACTCAACGAGCGGCTACAGCAACTGCATGACGAGTTGGAAGATGCTTTGAAGCGAACGGGGACGGCGTTCAATGGAATGCTCGCGGGGATTCCGGTGTAACGAGGATTGACGATAGGTATGGCAGAACGAGCCAAACGATTTTATTTGTGCAATCTGATTCCTCTTTGGGAGATCGACGAAGAGAACATGGATGTCGATTGGCCCGGATATCATGCCTACTTTGGTGATCTAATCGAAATGCGGGCGGACATCAAAAAGCGCGCGATACGTTGGACACCAGATAACGGAGCGACGGTGGATCCTGAACTCAAGATCCGCTTCGAAGTATACGAGTCAGACTTTCTGCTGTCGGGATTTAGGAACGATTGGATGGGGACCTTTTCGTCGCATGCGAACTATGGCGACGATGTGAAAGTCAGGCCCCTCAAGATAGTAGATGATTTTGACAAAGTGCCTGAGGAGGAAAAAGAGAAACATATCTTCATTCACTGGATCGACAAGTCTGAGTTGTCAATAACGGGTCCCGATGGGAAGACCACCAAGATTGAACAACCAGAAACTTTACAAGTTCGTTGTTGGTGGAGAGTCACAGAGGAAGAAGGCGGCGACGTCTCGGGAAACCCGGAGTATTACTACGATGTGTTGCTGGAAGGGAAGCTGCATGATGGAAAGGGGGTAAAGCTTGAAGAGCGTTCAGACCACGAGCTGACGGGATTCAATTGGTATGTCACTGACAAAGTTCGATCCGGCCGAGTCTCCCCGATCGTGGATGGCGAATATGTTTTCCTGAAGATGTTGCAAGTGCTCGATAGCGCCAAACATACGATCCACATCGCGGCGTGGTCGTTTGAAATGCATACGGCCCTCGCAGTCAATCATGAATTTCAGGCTGACTATTTGCAGTTACCCGGGCTCGATCCGACAAACTTTAAAGAACTAATAGTTCGAAATAAGCCGAAGCCAAATGGTGTCGCTTGTTCCCCTGATGGCAAAATCCTCATCTACACCTCATCAAACGGCAACATCAACACAGCGGAAGCTAGTGATCCAGCAACCATACAGCCGGTGGTGCGACAGGCTTTCGAAGGTACACCATTCGAAGATCCAACAGGACTTGCCATAGCAGGAATAGATGCAACCGGCGCGCGCATCCTCGTCCTCGATGCCAGGACGAATCGACTGGGACTCCTAATCCAGTTGCAACGGAAGAACGTGGTACCGCTGAACGAGAAAATGGGATTAATTCTACTCGGCAATAAGGGCGGAGTGAATATCTTCGGCGTCGGAGAAATCGTTAAACCGATTGAGAACGCCCTGCTCTTGCAGCGAGCAATTGCCGCGGCGGTAAGTGCCGGAGCTACGGAGCCTGAGTTGCAGACTTTGGTCGGGGACTCGCCAGTGCTGGTTCTCGTAGCGCTTGCGGGCCAAGGCCAGGCTGGATTCGGCGACTTGCCTGGGGGGGCCGAAACACAACCGTTTGGAAAGATTTTTGGACCAAGCGGAGTGCTTAATTCACCTCAAGGGTTGGTGATCGTGCCGGATGGAAGTCCAGCAGCAATACCCGGTCGAGTTTTCATCACAGACACCGGTAATCACTGCATTCGCCTCTTTAAGTGGGAAGCGCTGCAACTGACGACGTTCGCCGGTGATCCAGTCCCTGGCAACAAGGATGGCGTGGGGCGAGCCGCTCAATTCAAATCTCCGACAGCCATTACATGGGACAGTAAAGCGAAACGTCTGTTAGTTGCAGATACGGGCAACGCCTTGATACGCGCAATCGATCCTGGGACTGCGGCGGTAACCACTTTGAATGTCGCCAGTATCGACCGCAAGTCCGTCAAGCCTGGTCCAATAAGTGGATTGGCCTTTGATCCTGATCGGGGCACGGACGGGATGTTGTATGCGTCGGAGCCGGCGCTACATCGCGTCCTGGCTATCGATCTGAAAACCATGGCAGCGACCACCCTGGCGGGATCTGACAGCGGCGCCTCCGGCGACACCGACGACACAGGTACTGCCGCCCGTTTTAATATACCGGGTAACCTCAGCTACGCCTCGGATAGCCTTTTCGTCGCCGACGATGAGAATCGCGTCGTCCGCCGCATTGATGTAGTTACTGGCTCAGTTATTACGTTCGGATCGAAAGATGAGCCGGGTCCACAGGATTTGCCGGTCACCGTCGCAGATGTTTTGCGACGTAAGGCCAAAGGAGGTGTTGAAGTTCGCGTGTTGCTCGATTCGATCCAAAACAAAGGGGCCTTCGCCGATGCCGACGCTCTGAACAAACTGCATGAGAACGTTCATGCGTTTGTGCAATTTCATGTGCAGGCATTCGGCGAAACGGAGCAGCCTAACCCGAAAGACCCGGCGTCGTCACTGGCTTCATTCCACGACAAGATGATCGTGGTCGATAGTCGCGCAGGGTTTACCGGTGGCCTTGATTTTGGATCGCAAAAGAACAACAGCATGCTGCATCAGAGTTATTTCGAGAACAAGATGTTCTGGCACGACCAGGCTGCCTTAGTCGAAGGCCAGGCGGCGCTAGGTTTGGAAGAGCACTTTATTTGGCGTTGGAATCTGTTACGGAAAGAACTAAGGATTTCCGACGAAGAGTATAAGCGAGATGAGATTCCTGCAATGACCACGACGGCATGTTTCACCATGGTGCGTCGTCATTATGAAGATGAGAGATTGCAGCTTGATGCCAGTTGCTCGCGCCCGACCGCGTTTCAGGATCTCAAGGAATATAAATGGCAATTCATACAGAAGTTTCGCTATGACGAGATTGTAAGAGAGAAAGGGCAAGTTAAGGAGTTGGCGCGAGTACGAGATGTGCCACTGCTCACCGCTACAGTGCCCTCTGCAGAGGTGGAACTGCCTCGACGGCTTGATCCGGGCGAATACAACATTAAGCTCACAGTTAAATCGAGTGGCGGAGGCGAAGACAGCGTTGAGCATAAATTAGAAGTTGTAGCCGCCCACCCTGACGACATCACTGTAGTCGACCGCACTGATAAGACGATTCAGGACCATCAGGCGGAGTCTGTACGCACTTGGGATCCCTCACCGGTTTACATCAACGTCAACGAATCAGAAGTTACGCAGATCCTGGAAAGCTATCGCCGGGCCATCCTCGCCGCGCGCCACTATGTCTACATGGAACATCAGTACATTTTTTACCCGGAGGTGGGCGACTACCTGCAACAGGCCATGAAAGACAATCCACGCCTGCAGGTAATTTGGGTGATCCCATTCTTCACAGAGGAGACTCAGGATCCATACACCGAGAAGAAGGTACTTAAGGCCCGCAAACAATTTCTCTCGGCGATACCTCAACTAGCGTCATTGGGGCCAGCAATCAACTTTGCACTCTCGATCGGGCGAGGCGACCGCTCCCAAATCAAATCACAACTCGCGTGGCACGGGTTTTTTCGTCAGCATGAGATGGTCGAAAAACTGCGCAAAGTAGATGCGAAGCGCTTCGGCGTCTTTTCGATGCGGCAAATGTTTGTGGGGCTAAATATGATCTATCCGCACTCAAAGATGATCCTGTGCGACGATCGTTTCTTCTCAATCGGCTCGGCCAATGCCAATGGCCGTGGCTTCATAAAAGACAGCGAACACAACATCTCTGCCCTTTCACCAATCCAGGGCAAGGCACTGCGCGTGCGACTGTGGGGGGAATTATTGGGTTACGTCGGCGTGGCGCTTGTTGGTCCAACCGGTGAGTTGTTGATAACAGCCGGGCATCACCTTCATGTGGGTGACAAGATTCGTTTGCAGCACCACTCGTTCGGTGAAGAGGAGCGGGAAGTGAAGGTTGTTCACGAGGACTCAGGCACGGTGGAATTGGATGGGGCTTCGCTGGATCCTGCGCTGCGACGGTTGATGTGGACTGATCCGCGCATCCAGACACTGCTTCCCCGCGATGCCATGCCTTTCTGGCGCGACTCGAGTCACAAGATTGAAACATACCGCAAGGTCCAGGGACTACATGCAAAAAGTAATAGCAGCGGCGAGCTGGTTGTGCCCGACCATCTGGCGAAGAAAGACGATTTAGTAGGTCTGGGTGGTCGTCTAATACAACTCGATGACGCTGGATTACCAAGAGCGATCGAGGGTCTCATTATTCCGCCAATCGGTGCTGCCGTGAAGGTTGCTGACACCACGACGGACGTAATCAAGCTTGCCTGGCCAGGACTTCAACGCATTCCAAATAATGATGGGAAAGCACAGACATGGGTCATGGATATCGCCAAAGGCGCCTCCAAGGACATTCCCCCGTTCCGGGTAACGGTCAAAGATCGCAATGCACAGGTTTCGTTGATTGAGTTTCGCCTGCTACCCAATCAGGAGAACGTGGCCTTCGATTACACCGAGAGCTGGTTGAAGCGACAACCGGCGAGCACGCAGCTTTTGCGAACCTGGGAGATCGATCCACCGGAAGGGATCGAATATGGAGGCCCCGGTTCATTGCTTCGCTGGGTTCTTTGGCCAATTACCGACCTCGATCCGGATGAACACGCACGGCTGCAAGGCTTGGCTAGTGACGTGCGAATTGCTTAGCGGTGCCCCGTTGGAGACCGCAATTGTATGGCTGCCGTAACTTACAAACTGACGATCAATAAATGGAGCGTCGACTCGGCGAATGATCCCCGCACGGAGTTCATCATGTTGGATACACAACGCTCCAGCGAATCATCAGCGGACTATTGCCGGATCACGGTCTACGCTCCGCAGCCGCCGAAACAAGGGTTGCACGAGCAGGCCACTTCCGCGGTCGCATCGGAAGTCGGTCTGGGAGGGGCTCCGGCGCAGGCATTTTCAGTTCAGGTTCGAGGGAATCCGATCAAGCATGGCGACCAGATGACAGTTGAACTAACTGTCGATGACGCTGCGACGACGATCTTCACTGCCGAAGTCAGCTCAATCAAATCCTCGCTGGCGCAGACCGTCATCATTGGCACGACAGGAAAGCAGAAGCTTGCCAACGCACGTCTCAATCAGACTTACGCCAATCAGAATCTGGACCAGATCACGAAAGATCTAGCTGGACAAGTAGGAGTCAACGCCGGCGACATTCAAACAGGCAGCAGCTACTCCTACTTCGTGGTCCATGATGCGAAGACGGTGTTGAGGCAACTACAGGAGCTGGCTTTTCGCGATGGAATGGATCTCTATTGCGACGCCAATAACAAACTCGTCTTGAAGAAATTTCAGAAAACAAGCGCTGACCACACGTTCCACTACCGCATCCACGTGCTCGATCTGCAACTGTGGAATTACGAAGTGGCCAGCGACCATTTCAAAGTTTATGGCGAGAGCCCGTCCAGCAAACAGGGCTCCGACACGTGGCACTGGTTCGCAAAAGATCTTTCGCCGTTCACTGCCGAAATCGGCAGCGGGCAAAAACTGCTGGTGACGCAGGACAGCGCGGCGAAGACAAAAGACGCGGCCGATAGTTTAGCTAATGCAAAATCCGCGGCCCTCAAGGATCGCGCGTCTGAGGGACGATTGAAGATCCTCGGTAATCCTTTAGTGAATCTTGGTGACGCGATCGAAATCAAAGACGCGCCAAAACCAGAGTTGAATGGATTGTTCAAGGTTACTTCGGTGCGCCACGTCTTGAGTAAGTGGCAAGGCTATTTGACGTTCGTAGGGTTTAGTGGTCAGGGCGGCGCTCAACAGGCAGGCGGAGGTTTGGGTCAATTGACAGGGGCAGTTGGACTATGACGGACACAATCACACTAATCGAAGCGGTAATTCGCGATCAGTTGCGCAGTTTCAAGACTGCGGAGTTGGGCGTGGTGACGAGCGTCTACTCGCATGAGAGCTCTTCGGACAAAAACAATTACGAGTGTGACGTGAAGCTTCG
The DNA here is from genome assembly GCA_036559885.1 of Pyrinomonadaceae bacterium. Lineage (GTDB taxonomy): Bacteria > Acidobacteriota > Blastocatellia > Pyrinomonadales > Pyrinomonadaceae > PSRF01. The sequence continues at coordinate 9,722 of DATBSH010000334.1, read as the reverse complement.
CAATTCGGGATTGGAACTGAAGCGAGTCGGAGTTGCCACTCAACGAATCGGCGCCGCAGCGATTCCCAACAAGAATGATCTGGTAATGGTCCAATTTCTTCACGGAGATGTTCATTCCGCCATCATCACGGGACGTTTGTACAACGATACCGACCGGGCGCCCGAAGCGAAACTGCATGAGTTTGTCTACATCTCGCCTGATCGTGCCGAGCAGGGCATACGCCGGATCTATCTCGAGCTGCCAAAAGGAAACAAGCTTCTGGTTGATGACGACAAGCTTGTTCTCGAGATGGGCAAGACAAAGTTGACGATTAACAACGACGGCGACGTGGAGGTGAAGTCAAACGGCAAGATGACGATCACGGCCAGTGGTGATGCTGAGCTCAAGACGCAAGGAAATTTGAAATTGGACGCGGGGGGCGACGTGAGTGTCGGAGGTAACAACGTTTCGATAAAGGCGCAGGTGGGCGCAACGGTGGAGGGAAGTGCAACCGCGACAGTGAAGGCCACAAGCGTGAAAGTAGCAGGCAAAATCGATTTTGCGCCTGCTTAGACGACTAAGTGAAAAAGTATGCCTGGTCCGCCAGTGACAATTGGTTGTTCCGTTGTTCTTTCACCCGGTCTATCAGGACCGCCTGATACGGGAGTGATCACGGTAATTCCGCCCGGTGGCCCAACCGCCAATGGCATGCCACTGGCGATCCCTGGCTCAGTTTGCAACATGATCAATTCAGTTTGGGGTTTTCCTTATCCGATGCCGATTGGACCACTAACTCCGAGTCAAGCGCGAAGCAGCGGCCAGCCGCTGGTCCGAATTGGCGACTCCATTCCGTCGGGTCCGGGAATCATGACGATTCTCGGTCCACCGGCAGCTCCTTTTCTGAATGACGCGACCGGATAGCCATAACTATGGAAGACGAACTATTTCTGGGTCAGGATTTGGATTTGGGCTTTGTTGCCGACGAAGAAGGACGTGTGTTTGCAGGACCTTACACACACGTGGATTTGCGCGCGCGGATGCGTGAAGACGTTACACCACGAACGAATGATCTCGGCTCCGTCAGTCGCAAAGCCAATCTGGTGCAGGCGCTAATCATGAGACTACAGACCGAAGTAGGCGAACTCGAGGGATTGGGCCATCCGGATTACGGATCGAAACATCACCGCCTGATCGGAGAGCCAAATGTCGAGTCCAACAGGAATCTGATCAAGTTGTATGTACTTGAATGCTTGAGGCGCGAACCTCGCCTGGACTCGATTGAGTCGGTAACGGTGAAGCAGGGAGAAGGACGAGAGAACCGGGACAAAGTTGATATCGCGATCACGGTGAGGATGAAAAAACTGCCTGACGCGCTCTCGTTTGTTGTGCCCTTCTCGTTTGGAGGGCCTTTACCATGACTTTTGTAGCCCAACCATACGAGCGTTTCGTGGATGACCTGCTAACGGCATTGACCGGAGGCGTCACCCGCGAGGAACACCAGTTCGTCAACGTAGAACAACCATATGCGCTGGCTTCGCCCGGAGTTGTGGCTGCTTCAGTCAAGGTCTCTGGTCAGCGCAATCGTGAGTTTGTACTTTTCGAAGGGGGCATAGACTACAACTACAAGCCGGATCAGGAAGCAATCGTCTGGAACGAGAAGGGAAAGCTGCCCGATGACCACTCGTATTTCTATGTGAGCTACTACCCTCAGGAACGAAGCCCAAAATTGACCGATCGAAATCCTGGCAGTGTGACCGCAACTCTCGGCGAAGCGTTTGCGCGAGAGTATTCGGTGCTGCACAAACAGATGCAGATGATCTACGAGTCCGCCTTCGTGGATACAGCGACGGGTTTCTCACTCGATCACGTCGCGGCACTGCTTGGACTTGATCGCAAAGACGCGAAGTTTGCCGGCGGTGAGGTGCTCTTTAGGCGCACCACTCCCGCTGAAGGCGATATCACGATTCCTTCGGGCACGCTCGTTTCCACCGATCAGGGTCAGAATTTTGAGACCACCGACAAACGAATCCTGCGCAAGGGCCAACTCTCTGTGACGGCCACAGTGCGAGCGCAAGTAGACGGACCTGCCGGAAAAGTTGATGCAGGAATGATCAAGAACATCAACCGTCCTATTTTCGGCATTGAATCCGCGACCAATGATGCGGCTACGTTCTTTGCAACTGAAAAAGAGACTGACGAGGAACTTCGCCGTCGGATTAAAGGCACGCTCGAACGCGCCGGCAAGTCGACTCTCGATTCAATCAAGTTCAGCCTGATCGAAGAGATTCCCGGGATAAACGAAGGCAATGTGCAAGTGACTGAATCAGCCGATGTCCCGGGACGGGTGGAAGTGAAATTTGGGCTTGGCTCAACGGTTGATCCGGATCTAGTCCGCCGCATAGAAGAGACAATTTTCAATTCAAGACCAGCGGGGGTTCGAGTTGTACACAACTTACCGTCGCGAAGCGCGATTCCTGCTTATCCAGGAAATGGATCCAATGGCGCTGGCGACATTACACGCGAGACTCTGGTCAAAGACTTTGGCAGCAGTGCGTCACACGTCTCAGTTCATTTTCCGCCCGATGTTCTCAGCAAGATGGATGAAGGAATTCTCGATTTGCAAATCGAAGTGCTGCTGCGTTTGACCGAAGGCAATCTGTCAGTACCACAAAAAGAGAACATTGAAGATGAGGTGCGGACCGCCGTAACCGAGTTCATCGAAACACTACCGATGGGTGCCGACCTTATTTACAACAAATTGCTGGCACAGATTGTCGGTCGGGAACAGGTCGCCGATGCAGGTCTGCAACTGGGAGCCGCCCGCCGCAAAGACGCACCGGCTGGCCCATTTTTCAGCTCAAATGTTTCGACTGACGGACGAAAAGCAAAAGTTGAAATGAACAACATCTTCGTTGCCTTGATGGGCGAAACCATTCAGATCGATCTGCTTGTGCTTGTGGAAGAGGTGCCGGGCGCAACCGACGGAAAAGAGATCACTCCCGCACTGAACGCCGCAATCGAAACAGACCTGAAAGGTGCTTTTGCTTCAGCCGGTGAAAAACTTCTGAAGGCGGACCTCAGGTCGTTGATCACTCGCACATTCGCAAGCGCAGCACCAGGTCTCCAGTTACTAACCGACAACGCGGTAGTCATCAATGCGCTGTATGAAGAATCAGGACGCCTGCTCAATAACACCGATGAGGTGTCGATTGAGTCGCACCAGGTCCTTACGTTGGGATCGCTGAAGGTGCAACTACAAGGAGCACTCGATGGCTAAGGCTGATCGCATCCTCGAGTTTTTCCCGTCGTACTGCGGAGCTACCGATAGTACGAAGCTCCTTCATGAGGTCACGGAGATGCTCGCCTGGCCGTTGGAGGAAGCTGACACTCATCTGCTTCGCATTCAACGGGCTCATCGGCTCAAAGTCGCGGAACAGGCGGACGACATAGTCAAACTCGCCGGCGCTTTGAATCTGACAGCCTTCCACTTCGAAGACATCCTCAGCGATAAAGATTTGGATTACGAGACGAAGCTGTCGTTGATGCGCGATCGGGTCAGGCGCGTTGCGCGAGTCCATCTGGTTGGTCTTGGAACGCCGGTCGCGATTCTCGAAACAGCGGCAATCTTCTTGAACGCCACTGTTGTTTCCGAGAAACCCGGAGCTCCGTTGATCGTGCATTCCGATCACGATGGTTTTTCTCATCGGGCCACGATCGAGTTTTCTCATTTCCCCGAAAAGCCTCGCGACCAGATCTTTCTTTACGAGAACCCGATCCGTCGCAAGAAGATCGAGCCTGCTGAACGCTGGCAATTGAATTCGTGGATCGTCGAGAACGTGAGTCCCGCCCCGGCGCCGGTTCGATTGCTTATTGAGGGCGTCAGCGATCATACGGTCCTGCCAAGTGTCTTCTGTCCGGATACGGGCGAGGGAATTCTCTTCAACGGGTTCATTCCGGCTGGAAAGAAGTTGGTCATCGATCAGTTCAATGGCGCAACTCTGGATCAACATCCGGTCGACGATTGGGTGATCTATTTCAAGGGTGGAATCTTCGACTTTGCCGGCGTCAACAGCTCGGACTTTAGCCAGCCGGCGAGCCAGGAAGGCGAACCGTTGGACACAAGTAGTGAGGAAGAGTTGGTCGCCGCTGCCTTTCATCAGCCCGCAAAGACTCCAGCTGCTCCCACCGGAAGATCCGAATGGCGTTTCAAAGTAGCCGAAGGTGTCTGTGACGGAACGCTGTACGATTTTTCAGCATTCACTACACCGAACGAAGCAGTCGGCATCTACGACAACGACTTCAATTACGACGGATGTGTTTTTGATTTTGATGGGGGTGCAATCGTGGGCCTGGCATGGGACGAACGAATACCTTGTTCGTTCAAGCTCGTCCTGCCCGCAAATGTACCTCGGCCTGCAGCAGTGGCCTCAGCACCTCCGGCGGAGCCCGGGCGCACCGCCCGCAATGGATCGAGCGGCGCAGGAAGTGAACCCAGCGGGCGAGCCGCCCGCGCTCCTGACCCGGCTCCCAACTGCGCAAGCAGAATAGGAAGCATCTTGCCTCGATTCAAACCGGCGGGCATTCGCGCCTTCGTCGATAACGCGCGGCCCGCTTGGATTCTCGGACAGAGCAGTATTCGCGATGAGTCTGCAAAGGATGGTGAAGGTATTTCAGTCCATCCGGCTGTGTTGCGAACTCACGGGACTGAAATGCTCGCACCGCTGGATGCAGGACAGTAACAACTTAAACGGCAGGGGTGATTAATATGGCAGACCAAACATTCAAAGCAGCGCGGCTCTCAGCCCTGGGACCCGCTTTCAATAGAATTGCTCTTAGACCAGACGTGCTACGTGTGCGACCCGAAGTGATCCCTCACCCGGGATCTCCGCAGCCTTTGCCGCCTCCCGTTCCGGCACCGGCGCCCCCTGTTGTTCCGCAACCACTTCCGCCTCCAGAGGTGCCGCCGGCTCCTACGGACAATCCATTTTCAACTCTTCCATTTCCCTCGCCGGGGGATCGAATCAAAGCGGAAGACTTCAAGCGACTATCGCAAAGCTTGATGGTGATCCACGATTCGTTGTTGTTATCTGCATCACTGCTTGGCCGTACATTTGGTGAAGCGAAGCAGGCCTTAACCTCGCAGCAGTATCAGATTCAACGAGTGATGAGCGTCTTTGGCAACGAGCTGGCAGAGCTTGGTGACCCGTCGCTTGATAGTCGTAAAGTCATTCAGGTCGTGCCGTTGGAGCTGGGGACGAAAGGCGTCGCGGTCGTGCTCACTGAAGCAGTCGAAACGAGGCGAAGCGTTCCAAACCTGCTCAACCTTAACTATCAGGAGGCGTCGGAGAGACTGCATGGCGTGCTCGGTGACGTTTCTGTGCCGAGCAATCCTATGACCGCGTCACAACTCGTCGGTCTTTCATTAGAACAGGCTAAGTCAATTACCGGCAGATGAATTAAGGAGAAAAACTCATGGCTATCAGTAGAAATCTAACGTTGGGAACTATCGGAACAGGGCGCGCAGCAGATGGTGACGAAGGTGCTGCAAGATCTCCCGCCGGCCCGAGAGGTCGAGGTGGACGAGCAGCCGCAACACCGCTAGCATCTGCTGCCCCTTTTATCACAGCTCCAGCTGTGTCGGTCTTTGCTCCGCCGGCAGCAGAGCAGCCTGCGGCTGAAGCACCATCTGCGGCTCCGTCCGCACCGTTTTTTGGTGGTGTAGCGACCGCTCCTTCCTTCGCGGGCCTACGGGATCTTCGACCAGTCCGACCGTTCGTACCTCCTGTTTTTGAAATTCCTCCGGGAATATTCACACGTCCACCCGTAGACAAGACTACGACGCAAATTGCGCAAGGTGCGATGAATCAGTTACGAGCTGCGGAGTCACCCGTCATACGGGAGGCTGTGAGCACGATTAAAAACAAGAACATCGCGGCCGCCGACTTACTGAACTACCTTGAAAGAAGGACGAGAGTTGGCGAGGTCCTCAATGAGTTGGCAAACGATTGGTCTCCTCAAACGACGCAGGACTTTGCGGAAGCGTTTCAAATGCCCGCGACTCCCGACAAGCTGCCGGTGATGGATTCAATCGTTTCCATTTCGATCCTCAACGACCCGGATTTGAAAAATGAACTTCAGGCCGAGAACACGAGCGAGGCATCCGAGGGAGAACTGTTGGAGAACCGGCGCATAGTTTGGCAGTGGCCTCAACCCGGCACTCCATTCACTCCACCATATCTGATCGTGGTCGCGGTTGAACGGCAAGATACGGCGCAAGCGCAGAACATTATCCAGTCCATTATCGGCGACCTGGTTGACTTCCAGGGCTCCAAACTTCCGACAGCCGCCGCGCAGAAACTAAGGTGAGTTAGATGCAGAAGCTTGAATTGTCCGGTCTCAACGTGGGCATCAAAGCGACGCGAGGATTCGCTGGAATGGAGTCTATCTACGCGTTGCGTACCGACGTCCTTGCCGCTATCGACATCTCGAGGCTTGTCGGTTTTGTCACGTTGAAACCAGGCGAGGAGACGCAGGTGGCCGTTTCTCTGCCGGGAGTTCCGTTAAATGCCGACATTAAGAATCTGAAAGCGCAAATAGAGATTCATGCCGGCAGCGATTCGGAAAAAGGAACTCTGCAGCAGACCTCAACTGTTCAGGAAGGAACCCAGACTCCGAAGGAATACAAAGTTGATATCGAGCTTCCCGCGGTACCGAAAAGCTTAACGGTGAGGCTCGATGGCGGAGAAGTGTTTTGGACTTCGAGCACAGCCGTCGTTGAAGGCACATTTGATCTGCCGGACTTCGTAGAGCAGGTCAACACTTATCTTGACAAGTTACCGGCCGGAAGCCGAGAAGTGGCGCTGGTCTTTCTCATCAAATCTGATGGTCCAGGTCAGGTCAAGATTTCAGTTGACCTAGAGTCGCTCGCCTACTCGGTGATTCAAACGGAAGCCTGGCCTAACCCGCTGGACGAAACTGTACGAGTTGACAGAAATCTGCAGCTGGAATTCGGCAGCGTTGAGCGTATCGAGCTTCATTCGTTAGCGAGCGGTGACAAGAGTCGGCTCTCGCTGAAAAGACTCACCGCCGACATTGGTGGCGCGTTTGGAGTCGAACGACTCTTTACGAATGTTGCTCCTCATGATGGAAGAGAGTTTGCCACCATCAGCGGTGACTACTCCCTGGCGCAAAGCTTCGAGTTGAGCGAAAGAATCGTCGGCACAAACAAGCCGCTGCACGCGGCGGGTGTGTCTGCTCTGTTGGAGGTTGAAGCCAAGACAGAGTTGTACGTGGAAGTTCAGGCAGACAACGGAAGTGTTCCGTCCACCAAGGCTGCTTTGGCGAAATCTAACCTGACAATCGAACCTGAAAAGAAGACAACACAGTGGTTCCTGGCCCGATTTGATCAACCGGTCGATCTCAGTCTCGATACTCGTTACTGGATCGTCGTGAAGGGGATTCAGGGCAAGGCTTTGCTGGCTTTGGGTGATCCTTCCGAAGGATATCTCGAAACCGCGGTTGTCAATCGTGGCGGTCAGCTTTGGAAGGCCTTTAGTCGCAGAGACCCCGTTGTGCGGAATGCATTGATCAGACTGATCTATTTACCGGAGATCGATAACCGATCGGCGTCAGTAGAAATAGGAATCGAAGGAGTGCGGGCGTTACAGCGCTTCGACCCTCAGCAGGAGCCACAAACTATTTCGCTGGAGCCTCCAGCGACATTCAAAACAGAGCAACCAGTACTCATTATCAAGTCACACGCGCAAGGCTCACTGACGCTGGCGAATGTGATTCAGGAATATGCGTGAACACTTCTAGTCGTCGCAGATTGGAGTAACAACACGATGAGACCAGGCCACCTCAATGTTTTCGACGGCCTTCGCATTACCACCGAGCACATGAACTACCTGCAGGGCTCATTTCACTCGGCGTTACAAGATCTTAGAGAGATTGTTGGTCTAGGTACGGTACACGAGGGATTCGACGTCGTGGTGCAGGCCAATGCAGTTGTGGTTGGACCGGGATTGGCTTTCGACTATCAGAAGAATCGAATCGCTTCGGATCAACCAATCATAGTCGAACTAACATTTGCGCAAGGCGAGAATAGAAAATATGTTTGCATTAAATACGACCAGATTGAGGACGGTGAAGTCGACGGGCGTTTCACGCTAGTGTGGGACAGTTGCGCCGTTGTCTTGCAGTCCACCTTACCCGATCCTTCCGACAATTTGCTCGCGATTGCCAGAATCGATCGAGTTGGCGGCAACGGCGTCGTTGAAGTCAGCAAGATTCTTCCAGCTGGTGAGAATGGCAAGGACGTTGTTGCGGCTCCCATTCCTGAAAAGCCAGTCGAATCGACACCGGAACCTCCATTTCCAGCTCCGGCCCAAGCAATCAGGCTGGCAGCGCAGCAGGGCGTGGCGCGTTTGAAATCAGAAAGCGAACGAGACCTTAGATCTGCGTTGCCTGAAAATCCAACCGACACCAGTGTCCCCGGTTCGCGGTCCACTAATCTGGCTGAAGCCGTAGTGAGTTTGGACTTTGAGCCGCTGAGTCTAATTTGTCACACCATTCTGACAGCGACGACTCGCGGCAAATCCGACGGCTCTGAGGCCACACCGTACAGTTGCTCGATAACTGCTCAAGGAGAGGTTACGTACGGAAAAGGCGTAGTTTCGCAGTTTGGTGTCGTAATGGGTTACGGCGCGAAATCAATGTCAGCCGGCCAGTCATACCAGAGCTCGAAATTTATTGAAGATGGCATAGCGTGCCTACCGATCAGACTGATCCTTGACTCCGAAGACGACAAGGCGGTCCGCTATTACGCTGGTCCAAGGCCACTCGAAATTCTTGTCAAGACCGGGGAAAGTGGCGGCAATGGATTCATTATTAGTTGCAGTTTGAATTTGCGTGAGGCAATCGCGGAGGAAGAGATCAAGAGAATCCAAGATCAGGGTTACGTATTCGAGTGGGAAGCTCTCGTAGCGTGGAAGGCGTTAGGAGAATCCCGTGGCTGAAACCAATAACCAAACTAGATCAGGAAAGACCCTTAAGACATGTGAAGACTAATCCTTGCCATCCTTTTTGGTCTTCAAACTTCTTTGGTCATCTATTTGGTTCTGATGAATGGAAGCATAGGAGGTTTGAAATGGGAAGATTGAAGGGCACAGTTAAGAATGACGATGGTAGCCCGGCTGCTGATGCTGTAGTCACGGTATCTCAAAACAACGCCTGGAAAGGGCAAGACACAACGGGCACCGATGGATCTTACACGATTGGAAAACTCGATCCGGGAAGTTATCAGGTGATGGTTGAGGTGAATGAGCAGGAACGTTTCAAGGGCAGTGTGGAAGTGAGCGGAAGCGTGTCGAGTTTTGACATTAACCTACCGGCGCTTGCTTCGGGTGCAGCTGCCGGCAGCACGACAACTGGTTCGACGGGGACGTCAACCGGTGCAACTGGTTCAACTGGGGCAGGCGCTGGAACTGGGACAGGTACTGCAACTGGGACAGGTACTGCAACTGGGACAGGTACAGGAACTGGGACAGGTGCAGGAACTGGGACAGGTGCAGGAACTGGTACAGGTGCAGGGACTGGTACAGGTGCAGGGACTGGTACAGGTGCAGGGACTGGGACAGGTGCAGGAACTGGGACAGGTGCAGGGACTGGGACAGGTGCAGGAACTGGGACAGGTGCAGGAACTGGGACAGGTGCAGGGACTGGGACAGGTGCAGGGACTGGT
>DATBSH010000333.1:0-6560 GCA_036559885.1 Pyrinomonadaceae bacterium | reverse complement strand
CTCCGCTCGCTTTCGATCAGTGATGTCGCGGATGTTGCACTGTATAACTTGCTGACTATCTTCCCCGTATACGTTGCTCACAAACTCCACATCCCTGAGCTTTCCGTTTGTGGCTTGAAGCGGCAAGTCTTCGTAGCGGAGATAGCCTGTTCTCTGCAACTCTTTGAAGGCCGCCTGGCTCGCCTCCTTATCACTGAAGAGACCGATTTCCCAAAGCTCCTTTCCTAAAAACTCGGCGTGTGAGTAGCCCAACAACTCCGTCATGAATGGATTCACGTCGGTGATTTTTAGAGTGACCGCATTGAGAATGAGTATTCCGTCGCGTGCAGCTTCGAAGAGACGCCGGTACCGGAGTTCTGAAATGCGCAGTCGTGATTCCGTCTGGTCGCGGGCGGGAAGATCATCGTCGGTCACGACGGTATGACCGCTCCTGATCCGCAAAAGTTTCGTTAATGATGACATCAGATCTAGTCTCGTTGAATCATGAGAATCGAGACGGCACCTTTCACTGCTGACGTGGGCGTCGTTTCACCGGCGATGCTTGCAAACAGATCCAACTACTGATGGGGACTCTCGATATCTATATTTTTGGTTCGACGATTTCGTTTGGCCTCAGACTACGAATGGTTTTACATCACCGGGGGAGATCCGTCTGTGTGCTAGCCCACATAGACGGTTAAATCTCTTATGTGTTAGCCCGGTCAATACCGATTTCCGTAGGTTCCTGGGAGAACTTCCTATCCGAAAAGCCGGCTATTTTGAAGGACAGTTCCCGCTGCGATCAGCCTAATTGTTTGAACCTGGACGCAATCTGCGGTTATTTGCCTGTTTATGGAAGAAATCAGAGTAGAAATCGCTGAGCTATAGATTAGTGGACGTTCGGTAATGCCGCAGGGACTAGAGAGAGGATGCTTGATCACTTCTGTCAGGTGAAGAAAAAGAGGGCGGATGTCCCACCCTCTCCGATTAAGAGATCTGCTTTACGCTGTTTTCGCAGCTGCGAGCTTGTGAAGCGTTGAAGTGGCAAGCTCAGCTATCCCAACTCTGGGCGTTCCCTCCACCAGACTTGTGAGCGTCTTCAATACCTCAGGATATCCTGAGAGATTGTAGGCTTCCGCCTCCTCTTTAGTGTCCCAGAAGCTGATAGCTATAGCTTCCGAGCGGTCTGTCGCGAGGAAAGTAATAATATCGCGGAATCCTTTTTGTTTACGCAGGAGTGGCAAAACCTTACTCTCAACAACGTTGGTAAACTCGGTGGTGGCGTTCGGCTTCAGTTCCATTATGACATGGCGTGTAAACATGGTTAGCTCCTTAGGTTGTTTGGCTATGGACTTCAGGTGATCTGGGTGATTCCAGAGGAGCTGAGAAGAGAGTAAGCTTGAACTCGATTCGGCGCGTACCTTATCACGCACCTGCGCGTTTACCTAATCAGGTCTATTCGAAGTGTCATGAATATCGAATTGGATAAACTTTGTTCGTTGGCGTGCCAGTCGATGTCTTTTATGAGCTAGGCGACGAAAGCATTCTGCCGTTAAGCGATCAATGGCTCCAACTCGGAATCATTAGGGACGGGAATTACTTCACGCGGAACATTCTCCATGGTCATTTCAATCAAGCGGTCCACGACAGCTTTGACGTCGCTTGTCTCGCGCCAGACTCGAAGCTGGTCATCGGCCGAAGTACCTCGCTCAAGAATGGTGTGGATGTGTCGGATCTCTTTTCGCGAGCGCAGGTCATCAATAACATCGTCAACGAACTCCAGTAGTTCACGAATGAGTTCACGCACTGGCACTTCCTTCCCCTTGCCAAAATCAATCATCTTCCCATCAAGACCATAACGGACGGCGCGCCACTTATTCTCCTCGATCAGCATTTTGTGATGGAGCCGAAAGGTCAGATTTTGATCGAGTAGTTTGTTGACCTTTGCGACCAGTGCCTGGAAAAGGGCAGCAATAGCGATCGTGTCATCCACGCGGGTTGGAATATCGCAGATGCGAAACTCGAGCGTCGGGAAGAACGGGTGCGGACGGACATCCCAATAGATCTTTTTGCCATTGTCGATGCATCCGGTTTCGATGAGTAGCTTGACGTATTGTTGGAACGCGCTGTGGGAATCGAAGTGGTCAGGTATACCAGTCCGGGGAAACCTTGTGAAGACTTCCGAGCGATAGGATTTCAATCCGGTGTGGACGCCGAGCCAGAAAGGTGATGAAGTAGAAAGCGCGAGTACATGCGGCAGTGAGTAGCGGATGGCATTCATTATCTGGATTGCCCGCTCAGGATCCGTAACGCCCACGTGGACGTGGAGACCGAAGGTGAGCAACGACCGCGCGATCATTTGATTCTCTTCAATGATCATTTCATATCTTGCATTCTCGAAGATTTTCTGGTCCTGCCAGTGTGAGAATGGATGAGTGCCGGCGGCGACAATCTCCAGCCCCTTCCTGCGCACAAGCGTAGAGAGGATGCTGCGAAGATTCGTGATATCGGTGCGAGCTTCTTTTATGTCTTTGCAGATGCTGGTACCCACTTCGATCATCGACTGGATCATTTCCGGTTTGACTTGCTCGCCTAACAGCATCCTGCCCTCTTCGAGAATTTCAGAGACGTGCGAGCGCAACTCGCGGGTGTTCGGATCAACGATCTGAAACTCTTCTTCAATCCCAAGGGTGAATTGCTCGAATAGACTCGAGTCGGTTCTCATGTTCTTTCCTAACTGATTACTGAATGGTTTGAGCCGGTAGGCCAGTGACGGTGATGATTAATAGTGCCTTGCTTGCGACCATTTTGTACCAATTGCACATTGGCCCAAGGCTCACGCAACTTTCGAATACATGCCCCCTTCATCTTCCCAAGCCGCTGTAGCATTACTGTCGCTATGCGGAGACATGCTCAGACTCGGAGTTTCATCGCTAGTTGCCTTACCAGAGACCGTTTTAAGATTGACTCGATTTCCCATCAGTAAGGCAAGTTGCTCGGGTTGTACGAGCCGACCACGGTTGAGATTGATTAACGGATCGCTCACCAGCCAAAAGTCGACTTCGGCTGCGCCTCCTACCGGGACCAGTTGCTTGAGCAAGCCGGCATCAAGCGGCACTGGTTTGAAGAGTAGCATTCCGAAGTTACGTAAACGGGCCAGGAAAGCGTCGCTGCTACTGTTAAATAGCGGCACACGAAAGCGTCCGTGATCGTCAACGGCGAACACATCGCCGTTGGCACGTTGCATGACATAGATATTGCTCATAAAAACCTTTTCGTAATCATGACGGTAGGCCAAACAAGCTCAACAGTCTGTGCGTTAGGCCGCATATAGTTTTGAAGTTAACGATGGCCGGCCAAAACAGATTACATCGCAACCGGCTGCTTTGGCCGATGGTGACGGTGTCTTGTAGAACGACCTGATTTTAAGAGGGGTACGGAATCACTTGAACGGTTTATAGACGTTGGGGGGCGCTATTCAAGCGATGATCCACGATTCAACAGACGCGCGAATTCGTTGCTCAACTCCTGTGCACGACTGCGAGCGTAGCGCGTTTTCCAAAAGGTAAGAATAGATAATTCTGCTGGAGTTGGTTGCCTGAAGCTCCCTTCGGCTGCCTGGAAGTCCACGAGGCTTAGCTGCGGCTGGTCCTTTTCAGCATTTAATGTATTAGTAATTTCCACGTTTGACTCTCTCGCCTGCTTTCCTCTCCTTTTCAGATGGATAGGAGTCGTATAGCGATTCCGAGAGCAACGGTCTGTGCTCTAACACACATAGTCGTAGGTAGTGGTCACACACAGTCTGTCATTTACAACGATGACGAGCAAAGGAGGGATCCGGCAACCTTTTTGGGCAAGCCCGTCTCAGAGTAACAAAACTTATGCGACTGATAGAAATAGCAATAGGCGTAATACTGTTAGGTGGTGCAGCATGGACCACGGTCAGGACTTATAAAGGCCGCGGCATCTCGTCGATTCTCGTCCTCGCGTTCGCCATATTCCTCGTCGGCCTGGGTTTGGCTTTCCTGTTTGGTGCCTTTGGCGAGTTGGTGCGCAACCTCAGGTTCGGGAGCGAGTGGCTCAAATGAACGCGATACGAAAAGGGAACCTACTTCAAATGTCGTAAATTAAATAGCAACAACCATCGCATCGCGCGCTAAGCAGATATAGTGCGCATGTGGTATATGCTTCGTTTGACATATAGCACTACGAAGCGTAAGGTTGGATCGAACCGAGACCAGCTAACTCCATTCTCAGCTCTTCTGGACCCGCCAGATTCGTCTGAAACTTACAGCTCAACTACCAAAAAGTTAAGGGTGTTTACCTGCGCTATTAGTTTGTCATTATTGCGCGTTTGTTAACGCACGATAATGGCGTAGCAGTTCGCAGCCTCGCAGCCCAACTCCTGGTAGAAACCAAAAGGAGATTGAAAAGTATGACGACGAATATCCAACCACTACATGACCGCGTAATCGTGAAACGCATTGGCGAAGGCGAGCAAGCGCGCGGCGGCATCATCATTCCCGACTCAGCGAAAGAGAAATCTCAGGAAGGTGAGGTCATAGCCGCCGGGCTCGGTAAATATCGCGAAGATGGCTCGCGTCAGCCTCTGGATGTCAATGCAGGCGACCGCGTTCTGTTCGGCAAGTACGGCGGCTCAGAGATCAAGGTCAACGGCGAAGAGCTGTTGATTCTGCGCGAAGACGAGATTCTGGGAATCATCACCCGTGCTGGTGCAGCCGCCGGTAAAAAGGGCAAATAGGTTCTGGCATAACGCAAACTGACGTTTGCAAAATTTATGTTCCACAACCTGCAAACTATGCGTTTGCGTGACACCTTTAAATAGGAGAAGAGACAAAGATTATGGCAAAGCAAATAGTTCATGGCGAAGAATCGCGAGCGGCAATTTTGCGGGGCGTCAATCAACTCGCCGATGCAGTGAAAATCACCCTTGGACCAAAGGGGCGCAACGTCGTTCTCGATAAGAAATACGGCAGTCCGACCATCACGAAAGACGGCGTGACAGTGGCGAAAGAAATCGAGCTGAAAGATGCAACGGAGAATATGGGCGCGCAGATGGTGCGCGAAGTCGCTTCGAAGACCAGCGACGTTGCGGGCGACGGCACAACCACGGCGACGGTGCTCGCGCAGGCCATTTTTCGCGAGGGCGTGAAAACCGTGGCGGCGGGTGCAAACCCGATGGCTCTGAAACGCGGCATCGATAAAGCGGTCGAGCGCGCCACTCGAGAGATCAAGAAAATGTCGAAACCGGTCACTGGAGCGATGATTGCGCAGGTCGGCACGATTTCTGCAAATGGCGACAACAGCATCGGTGAGTTAATTGCCGAAGCGATGGACAAGGTTGGTAAAGATGGCGTCATCAGCATCGAAGAATCGAAAACGATGGAGACGGCTTTGGAAGTTGTCGAAGGGATGCAGTTCGATCGTGGCTACCTTTCGCCTTACTTCGTCACTGACGCGGAAACGATGAAAGCGGTGCTCGAGAATCCGGTCATTCTGCTCAGCGAAAAGAAGATTTCGGCGATGAGAGACATGCTGCCCATTCTTGAGCAGGTCGCTAAGTTGGGCAAACCAATCTTGATTATCGCCGAGGATGTAGAAGGCGAAGCTCTCGCAACCCTCGTGGTCAACAGACTGCGTGGCACGATCAACGTCGCAGCGGTCAAGGCGCCGGGCTTCGGTGATCGTCGTAAGGCGATGCTTGAAGACATTGCGATCCTTACGGGTGGCAAGGTCATCAGCGAAGACCTCGGGATCAAACTCGAGAACGTCAAGCTTGAAGACCTGGGCGCCGCAAGACGTGTGACGATCGATAAAGAGAACACGACTATCATCGATGGCGGTGGCGAGACCAGCGATTTACAAGGTCGGGTGAAAACACTGAAAACTCAGATTGAAGACTCCACCTCAGACTATGACCGCGAAAAACTGCAAGAGCGGCTGGCGAAACTCGTTGGCGGCGTCGCGGTAATTCGCGTCGGCGCAGCGACGGAAACCGAGCTCAAGGAGAAGAAGGCACGGGTCGAAGATGCGATGCACGCGACGCGCGCGGCAGTTGAAGAAGGCATCGTGCCGGGCGGTGGTGTCGTATACATTCGCGCCGCGAAAGTGCTCGATAAATTCAAACTCTTCGAAGCCAATAACGAGGACGAACCCGCCGGCGACGCAGACGAGCAGATTGGCGTCAACATCGTCAAGCGGGCACTGGAAGAGCCGCTGCGTCAGATTGTTTCAAACGCCGGCAAAGAAGGCGCCGTCATTGTCGAAAAGATTCGTGCAGAGAAGAACCCAAACATCGGCTATAACGCAGTAACGGAAAAGTTTGAAGATCTCGTGGCTGCGGGTGTGATTGATCCCGCCAAGGTGACACGTTGCGCACTGCAAAATGCCGCGTCAATCGCAGGGCTGATGCTCACGACTGAGGCGCTCATTTCTGAGCTACCGGAAGATGACAAGCCGAGGGCATTGCCCGGCGGCATGGACATGTAATTCGGTGGCAAAATTGGGAAGCCAACATGTTCACCGTGGGGCTTCTGTTAACTCGCTGAAGGAGAGAAGTC
>DATBSH010000332.1:0-6908 GCA_036559885.1 Pyrinomonadaceae bacterium | reverse complement strand
TCATTAATGACAAGGGCGCTGGTGGCTTGGAACCTATTATTCCCAACGACAATCAGATCTATCGGCTGGTTGCTGAAAAACGCTTGCCGGCCAAACGCGACCTTGACGCACTGAGCACTATTACCATTCGGCGCTATACTTCGGACGCTCGTACTGTCGCTGACCGGCGCGAAACACGTAAACATACGTAGGCGCGGCCCAACAATTCGTTGGACGCGAGCGGCGGGAGCGAATGAGCTAAGGGGCAAGGGCAAAGGGGAAAGAATTCGCGCCGCCGCGTCAACTCAAACGTTCGACGACTTGCTGTTTGCTAAAGAGGAGATCAGCATGAATCGATTAGCGATACTTCTCCTGATAACAGCAGTGAGTCTGCTTGGATGTACATCAGGTGCGACCCGGGACCCGTCCACAACCGCGCCCGAGAATCAGAGTTCCACCCTTACACAGCGAGAGGAAGAATTCGGAAAGCTTCCGAGGGATTCAAGCAAGCCAATTCCAACAAAATCCGAGATTGTAACGGCGTGGCAGAAACGCCAGGACGCCATAAAGACGTTCCGATTTGCCTGGACTGAACAGCAATACCATCCCAAAGGCTGGCTCCCCAACCCAAGGTTTCGGCAGATTGAGTGGTCCAACATACCGGGACTATTGATCGACAGGAACTATACCGTTTCTAAAACTCTGGCTGTGGATGGCAACAAGATGCGATACACCTTCGAACTCGACCGCAAGCAGGAGCCAGACGGCGTGGAGGTGCTTGCGCCACAAGGCGACAACAGGGGCTTGGGCGTGAGAAGGAAATACTCGTACGTAAGTGTTTTTGATGGACAGATGGGGAAGATCAGTCTTTCCTCTCTGACAGGCTCGCCCCCTCCAACCATCCGACAAGAAGCGTCGAATGTGGACGCTCAGAACCTCGACATCAGAGCGATCCTGATGTCGCTGCGCCCGCTCGATCCTGTGATGGGCCACCTGCTCATAGAGCGCGCGGTTACCAATGAAGGCCGGCGCTTCTACAAGGGCAGGTCGACAATGCTCCTCGAGGAGCGTCACGATCCGTCAGGTTGGAAAACAATGCTTTGGATCGAACCCGAGCGCGATTTCCTGGTCAGCCGATATGATGTCTATTTTGAACAGAAACTTATCGTGGCTATCGACATCGACTATGTGGAGGACGCGCGCTGGGGTTGGATTCCCAACGGGTGGCGAGTCACCGAGATGTTGGCTGACGGAACCATGCGGCTAATAGCTGAAGCGAAAGTGTCGAGCTATAGCATGAATCAGCCAATCGGCCTCGAAGAGTTTCATTGAAGCCGCGTATGCTAGTTCTTAAAATGGCGAGGTCGAACAAATCGTTGGACGCGAGCGGCGGGAGCGTATTTCTCAACTAGCTTGTTGCGGCGGAGGGGCTTTGATTCGCGCCGCCGCGTCAACTCAACCGTTGGGCAGCTTCGCAATTGGAATGGTTGACTTCGTACCACTCGAAACTTTTCTCGGCAAAATTCCCGCCGTCGTCGGACCTATCGGCAAAGGCTCGGACGAAAACGGCGCGTGGTGGGTCAAGTTCGGAATTAATATTGATCATGAGCTCGCATGGCGAGTTGTTCAGGAATTCGGACACGTACTCAATTACGTTTCAATCGAAGAACGGTTGCCGACGGTATTTAAACCTGTCTCACCACCTCCATACATGAATGGCGGCCCACGCGAATTCCTCTCCTGGGTGATCGAATGCGATGATTCCGAATTCGAACCGTCAAAGTGCGCTGAGTGGCTGGAGGGGAGGTTCCCAAGGCCAGTTGATGATCTGGCGACTTGGAGAAACGAAGAACTCGATTCATGATGCAGCGCTGCCCAACAAAGCCTTGCAGCTGACGGCGCGATAGCATCTTTCTCAAGTAATCTTTTTCCATTCAGCTTGAATGCTGATCGCGCACCGCAGCTGAAGGCCAGCGTTGGGCGGCTCGCTTGAATGGTAAAAGTGAAAGAGTGAAAGAATCTGATTACATCGAGAGGCTTTTTGCGGTGTGGCCGACTGAGGGCAAAACTTCTGACGAAGCTCTGGCATTGGCTGATGCAGCCGTGCTCTCTTATCCAGATTCCGCGAAGCTCTGGTGTATGCGTGGCAATTTGATAGAGCTTGGCTCAGCGGATATCGCCTATAGTCTTGAAGATGCTCTAGCTTGTTACGAGCGGGCGGTTTCTATTGACCCGTATTTTGCGGAAGGGCGTGAAGAGATCGGACATTTCTATGATGCCGTAATGTCAAATCCTGATCGTGCTCAAAATGCTTTCCGCGAAGCTGCGAGAATCCGCAAAGGTCAGAATGTCTAGCGAGCGATCGTGGTTACGTCGCCGCCCAACAAGCGCTTGGAGCGGACTCGCCATGAGCGGGCTTCTTTGTTAAGTTGCCCGGGCGAGCCGCTCAAGCGCAGGCGTTCGGCGGCTCGCATTGATGGGCAAAGAGCGAGAAACGTAATCATGAGGAAAACCCTACTGTTCGTTTATGCACTTGCGACCAGCTTACTGTTGTCTAGTCCTGCCCTTGGTCAATCTCCCGCCAAAACTGAATCTAACCAGATGCGGCGCGTCAAACGTCAGGTGCTGACTTCGACATCTCTCCCTCCTGTCCGCATTAAGGTTGATAAGTCGTTTAAGTACGTCGGCTCACAGAGTTTTATCTTGTATGACAGGGCGCAAGTGGAGCAGCACTTCTTTGTTAACGCCGATCAGCAGAAACGTATCAAGCGTATGTACATGATGCAGTTTGAAGGCTATCTGCCCAACATCAAAGCTACATACGATTACCCTGTCACAAAAATCGTTACTCTTGGCGGGCAAATATACATCGTAAATTCCGAAGGCATTCCGAATGTTCCTGCCGCGCTCAAGCAGAATCCACAATCAGATGTCACTCGCGCCGCGTCATTTCTGGAGAGCAAAGGTTATCGCATTAGTGAGTCAATAATGTTTCAGCGTTTCGTGCGTCTGGTGGATGACGCCAAACGCAACGAGTTTATTTTGCTTTACGTTGAAGATGCAGGCACAGGCGCTTCCGCCGAAAATGAGAAGGCCAGGCAAGAGTTTTCAGGCCGAGCGTTGAAGGGTTTCAGGATACTAAAATAAGGAAGCAACTTGCCGGTGAAGGCCGCCTATAACAAATCGTTGGACGCGAGCGGAACCAGCGGGTTTGTTAGCGACAACTTGTCCGTAACGTGGTTGACCGCCGCCGCGTCAACTCAACCGTTCGGCGCTTATCTGAGCCGTGAATCATGAATATAGGGAGCCTCATAATCGCGAGCGCAGCATTTGCTGTCTCTACGCTATCTTTCTATTTCGCTCGGAAGTCTTGGCGCGAATCAAATCGTCCCCTAATTACGGTTCGTACGACGTCCTTTGATTCTGGCGGCAATGTTGGCACCACCCTCAGCTTGCTGGTCGAGAATACCGGTAATCGACCGGCGAAAAACATCCGGCTCACCGTTGACCCGAAGGTTCTTGAGTCTGCATTGGCCGCCGAAAGCGAGGATGCACTTCGTAAACGCGTCGAAATGTGCTTTTCGGACAGAGGTGTCATTCCTATACTTGCAAACGGACGCAATACTTCAAATGGTTTTGGGTGGCTCAGTGCCGACGACAAGGCAACGTGGAAAGAAGATGCTCGTTTCGAAATCAACGTAAGCTACGACGACCTGGATGGCCGGCACTACAAACATACTAACCCGCTACTTATTGCCGACGATGCTGGTTTCGCTGGTAGTTATTGGTCCGATCCCCAGCGAAACTAATTCTTTTGGATATGGCGCGCCCAACAAATCGTACCATTGGACGCGAGCGGCGGGAGCGTGTTTCGTAACTTGATTCGTCCGGCGATGCTTGAATGAATTCGCGCCGCCGCGTCAACTCAACCGTTGGGCCGCCCAATTCGGGGAGTGAAAGATGGAAACAAGAGTTGTGAAGAACCGCTCGGCCCCAGCTGCGACTATAGTGCCGATCCTGATCTACGAGGACGTCGGTCAGGCGATCGACTGGCTCTGTCGGGCGTTCGGCTTTACGGAGCGCCTCCGCGCTGAACGCGACGGGGTGATTGGACATGCGCAACTGGCCGTCGCCGAGGGTGCAATCATGCTCGGTCGTCAGGGCGGACACTTTCGCGCACCGCACGGGGACGAGGTCACGGCCTACGTCCACGTAGCAGTCGATGACGTCGACAGGCACTTCGAGCGTGCAAAACAAAACGGCGCCCGCATCGTGCAAGCGCCGCACGACATGCCATTTGGTGAACGCCAGTACACTGCCTTGGATCATGCTGGTCACCGGTGGACCTTCTCACAACACATCACCGATGTTGCGCCGGAAGAATGGGGAGCGAAGACAGCCGGCGGTGACTGAACAGGCGGCCCAACAAATCGTTGGACGCGAGCGGCGGGAGCGTGTTTCTCAACTTGCTTGGTGCGGCGGAGGGTGCTTTGATTCGCGCCGCCGCGTCAACTCCACCGTTATGTTGCTATCTCTCAGCGTCGGGGTATAATCCGCCGTGAGCGGTGACGATCGATCCAAGTACCGGTGTTCGAGGTTTTGAGCCGGGGCGTCAGGATTTGGTTTCGACCAGTCAATCCTGTTTTCAGGAGCGCCAACCTCCTTATCGCGCCGCTCACTTTATTTGCTGGCGAGCCCCGTCGTTCCACCCAACCGCAACATAACAAATCGGGTATGAAAGTCGGAGTCAAGCGTAGAGATCTCCTGCACCGCCAGAGTCGAGTTTGACTCCGGAGGGGTGGTTACGACACGCCGGCTGGCGCTGCAAGTTAGTCAAAGAGTTCCTTACCAGTAACCGAGCAGCTTGCCAGAAACACCATCTTATAGACCGCTTTTGGTTTTTTGCTTTTTCCTGCCATTCAGGTATGTGAGACTCACGGCGAAGCGTGGCCTATGGTCCAATCGGGCTTGGAGAGTCGGTGCGGGCCTAACCATTGGACGGGACTCGAGAAGAAACAATCAACGCGGTCCACGATTTAGTTTAGAGACTCCGCACCGGCCCACAAGGTGTCGGCTCTGCAGCCCGGAAACTGTTAACTCAAAGAACGAAGACTTGCTGCTGACCAGCTGTCAATTTGTAGGTACCGGCTCAGTGGCCTGGCTGCTCACGATAAGGTAAGTGACTGAGCCAGATGGCGCGCAGCGTCGAGACAATCTTGCGTTGCACGGTCAGGCGCGCGTGCACAGCATCATGCGTCGACTCGAGCGCTTGCAGATAAGCATGCTTGAAGCCATTTTCCTTACGGACGCGCACGGCCACTTCGAAAGCTTTGCGCGAGACATCCTTCAAACGACCACAGCCAGAGCGATCAAGTCGAGGCCGGCGCAAAGGTTTGCCGTTGCTGCTGCGCTGACTGACACTCAGCCGGCAATACTTCCAGAGTTTACGTTTCGAACTGAAGCGTTGCGGGGTGTGGATATAAGCACTGAAACGGCAGGCCCCAATCGGACCGACACCGGGAACGGTGCGCAACAACTTGATTTCGGGGAACGCTTGTGCGGCGCGCAGCATCAACAGTCTGGCTTGCACTTGGGCGATGATGCTTTGGTCGAGCACTTCATAGAGTTGTCCGATAGCCAGGCGGACATCCCGCGACTTGACCTTGGCCAATACTGGTTTGCGACCAGCGGCAGAGAATAAGCGCTCGCCGGTCACGATCACGCCCTGCATGCGCAGGCGGGCTTTTAGTTTGGTTTTCAAACGAGCCTGTTGAGCGGTGAGCTCGTCATAATGCTGCACTAAGGTTTTGAAGTCGCGCCGCGACTGCTGTTGGGGGTAATGAACTTCTTTAAAACGATGGAGGCGCAAGAGTTCGGCCAGCTTAAAAGCATCGATGCGGTCGCACTTGTCGGCGTCTTTGGCAATCCAGGCATTGGTGGCCGGATGCGAACAGATGATGCGTTTGACCAGCGGGCTGATGACGCTAGCGGCCCAGGGCGCCAACTCACCGGCTTCCAGATGCACCTGAATCTCACCTTTCAGATCAGCGAATGCTTTTCGTAGATTGGCTTCGCTGGTTGAGAAACTACGATCCAAGGTAACGGCGCCGGCAGGATTGACGGCTACTTGTTGAAATAGACTCGACCCGAGATCGAGTCCGACGTAAACTTGGTCCATGCAGATGTCTCCTCCTTAAAACAGGTATTGGAAAAGGCAGGATCATTATCCTGCTGGAGACATCTGCGCTGAACACTGAATTTGAAGCCCGACTTTCATCGTACCATTGGACGCGAGCGACGGGGGCGTGAAAACATACCCGGTCGCTACCACCACCCCACGCGGGCTGCCCGCGTGGGGACCCCGGTCCGCTCCCGGTACTGACACTTGGCCCGGCGATGCTTAAATGAAATCGCGCCGCCGCGTCAACTCAGACGTTATGCGTCAAGTGATTTCGGGTAGGTGATATGGATGCTGAACAAGAAAAGATTGCTCTCGATAAAGAAGTCCGCCATAACGTCTATGATTATGTCATGCGTGAAGGGCTGCCGCCGACCATAGCTGAAACCTCCTCGGCTCTCTCGCGCTCGTCAGGTGAAGTCAGAGACTCGTTCCAACGTCTCGCTGATGGACACATCCTTGTCTTGCAGAAGCAGAGCGGTGAGATTCTAATGGCTAATCCTTTCTCAGCCGTGCCTACGCCTTTCCTTGTCAGGGTGGGAGACCGCTCCTACTACGGTAATTGCATCTGGGATGCAATGGGCATACTCGCGATGCTGAAGCAGGACGGCGTGATTGAGGCTTCGTGCGGTTGTTGCAGCACGGCAATGAACCTGAAGGTCACGAACGGCTCGATCGAGGACGCGCAAGGTATCGCACATTTCGCCATTCCCGCAGCACATTGGTGGGACGACATAGTTTTTAATTGAAA
>DATBSH010000331.1:0-5097 GCA_036559885.1 Pyrinomonadaceae bacterium | reverse complement strand
TAAAAGCCATGGCCCTGCGGGCCATCGAAGACGATGACACCCAGGCCCGCATACAGGTCCTTGCGCTGCTTACTAACTGGCAGGTCAGGGGAAAAGGGAGGAAACTGATGTGCAGTGGTGATATGCAGCTGCCGTTTTGTTATCTCGCCGCGCGAGGCTGCACTCAGGCCGTCACCGCGCACCAGGGCTAGAGCAAATTTCGCCAGATCGGAAATCGTTGCGTCCATCGACCCGGCCGCCCGCACCTTACTACGTTGGTCATGTTCTTGCGGCTGCCCTTGATCATTCCAACCGTCGGCCAGATTGGTAGCGAAATCATCACGCCAAACTAGGCTCGTGCGCCTCATGCCCAGCCGCTTGAAAACGGCCTGTGTCAAATCGCCGACGTCGAGCCCCAGGCCCAGCGCCTTACGGCCCTGTTCGATGACGAATTGCAACAGGATCAAACCTTCACCCGAATAGGCGTACCGCGTGCCGGGTTCGAAATGGATGCGCAGCTTCCGGTCCGGTTCGATGAACCAGAAGTTGCTGAAACCGGTCGAATGGGTCAGGCAAATACGAGGCGTGATCTTTTCCCAGCGGGAATCATCAGCCAAGTCCTTATAGGGCCCGTACTTGTCCGGGAAAACTGGATCCGGGCCGTAGCTCGGCAGCGGTTTGTCCAAATAGTCCTTCAGTGGGGTGTCGATGTTGAGCCTGCCCTGATCGACCAATTGCATGACAGCGTATGCAAAGACCGTCTTCGTGAGCGACGCGCCGTACATGACAGTGTCCATGGTCAGCGGGTCTCCTTTAGCGTTACGGATGCCGTAGGCGCGGACGTAGCGGACCATACCACGATCGATAACTGCAACAGCCATGCCCTTAGCCTGAGTGTGAGTCATGATCTTGCCCACCACCGCGTCGATGGCCGCACCGCTCGGTATGGTTTGTGCGACGCCCGCAGAGGGAAGGCAGACGACAGGGAAAAGCAAAACAAAAGCCCTCAGGATCCTCATCTTTAGTCTCGTTGTGATATTCCGTGACTTCAACTTTGAAGCGCAACTTTAACATGAGCCAGTAAGAGAGTTGTTTGGACTTGATCTCTATTTACTGGGGAAGACCCAAAAACCGTGGGCAGCTGTGTTCCAGTGTCCCTGTGGTTGCGGACGAGTAAATGCTCAACTTGTTGCCGGAGATGCGTCCTCGCTGACAGGTGCAACGACATTGGGACTCTACTTCTTCACTTTGGGCGTCGGTCAAACGATTCGTTGGTTGCCGAAGTCACTTCTGGCTTGTGAGAGGGTTGATTCGATGGGCGTTTGCCGAAAGTGATTTGGATGGTTAACCGAGAATAAGGATGCGAAGACAACTACATAACTCAGGACTGGGCCACCTTCACGACTGGCGGCTTTTATTGGTAGCGGGGGTCGGACTCGAACCGACGACCTTGGGGTTATGAATCATCATCCCGGCAAAAACGTAAGTCTTTGCCTTTTCTAAAGTTGCGCCCACCAAGAATTTTCGAGCATTTTCCATTCTTTCTCATTCTTACAGTCCGTTCCAAGTCGCGTGCTGTCTATTCTGGACACAAATTGGCAGAACGATTTCAATGAGTTTGCAGAACATCGCGTGTTTGCTTAGGTCGATAGGCGATAAGTCGGCGCTTCAGCTGTAGTTTCACATACTCAGCAGACTATCGCGCAGGATTCGGGATTGCAGCCGACTGGCTGGCAACTTTTGATTGTTGGTAAGGGTAACTACGAAAGTACCGCCAGGCATTGGGCTGACCCGCAAGATCATTTCTATGTTGACTATGGTCCCACGTGAGAGTCTCGTAAATTTTGCTGGGTTGAGCCTCGTCTCGAGTTCCTTCAAGCGATAGTTGATTGAATAGTGTTCGTTGGTTGCGGTCGTTATGTGAAGTAACTCGCCATCTGCTACGACCGAAGCGATGTTCTGCACGGGAAGCAAAATGATCTCGTTCCGTTCGCGCACGGGGATGCGTTGAAGATAATCCGGTCGCATCGATGCTTCATAGTCCGCTGCCGCTGCGCGCAAGTGAGAGGCTTCCTTAGATCGAAAGTCAGCCTGCTCCAGTCGTTCATGGGCACGATTCAAGGTTTGCCGGAGACGTGCTTTCTCGACGGGTTTGAGTAAGTAATCAACTGCGTTTACCTCGAAGGCGCGCACAGCGTACTCGTCATAAGCGGTAACGAATGCGATCAGCGGCGTCGCGTCCTTTCGCAGTAAGCGCACTACGCCGAGACCGTCCACTTCTGGCATTTGCAAATCGAGAAGTGCGAGATCAGGCTTCTCGCGTTCGATGACCTCCACTGCTTCGCTGCCATTGCTGGCTTCGCCAACAATCTCGACATCTTCAAAGCCTCGCAACATGGCAGCCAAAAACGAACGTGCCGGTCGCTCATCATCCGCAATCATCACGCGTATTTTCGCACTCATGCCCCGCGCCTCTCCCTAGCGCTCCGCAGAGAGTCCCCTGATCCCTTAGATGTGGCCGCTGATATCGGTAACCTAACCTCAACTACCGTTCCCGTGCCGACTGTGCTGTTGATTCGCAAGGAAGCTTCCTGCCCGGCAAACCAACGTAAACGTTCTTCGATGTTACTCAGTCCCAGACCACGGCGACGCCCACGCGCCAGATCAATTTCGCTCGCGCCCATCCCAGAGTCGCTAACCGTTATGTTCAACATGTCGCCCATCGGACTCTCATTATCAGATGTCCTTTCGAGACACGCTCGAATGCAAACCTCGCCGCCAAACCGCGAAGGTGTGATTCCATGCTTGATCGCATTTTCAACCAACGGTTGGAGCAGCAGCGACGGAATGCGCACTGAGAGTAGGTCTTCAGGAACATCAATCGATACTCTCAATCGTTCCTCAAAGCGCGCTCGTTCAATGTCGAGATAAGCAGCGATTAGTTGCAACTCCTGATCGAGTGTCACGAACTCATTGTCAGTTCGTAGGACAGATCGCAACAGGCTCGTGAGTTTTATTAACGTCTCGAGTGCACGATCCGGAGCCGTCTGCACCAGATATCCGATAGTTGTTAGGGCGTTAAACAGAAAATGCGGATTGACCTGCGCGCGCAGAGCCCGCAATTGCGCCTCTGTGGCCAACTTGTTGATTTCCTGCTCACGTAGATCTTGCTCACACCTTTCGTGTGTCACGCGCAGCGCGTCGATGCGTCGGGCAGTCATTACGGCGACTGCTTCAAGCATCGCGATGTCATCCGATAACAAGCGACGCCCACCCCCAAGAACTCCGATTTCTAATTTGTAGTATGGAGGTTCAGCCGTTGGTACAAAGACGAAAGCTCCTTTACTGCCTGAACCTTCAAGCAACGAAACGTAACCACCGTCCAATACGTCGACGTCGGTCCGTGAATATCTCACTGGCGAGTATAGCTCAGCGAGGCCCACTGGCTTATCGATGACGTTGCCCTCTTCAATCGAGGTGGCGGCAGTTGAGTTTTCGTCAGAGTCAATTTCACTCCACTGAACTTGATGCGCGGAAACCGCTGGCTCAAGCACTTTGCATAGTTCATCCAAAATCTCATCAGGTGTTTCGTGTTTTACCAGAATCTGGGCCACCTCGCCTCGTAACTTGCCATAGTCCATTCTCTGCAGGATGACGCGATCGACGAATCGACCAACTCCGCGACGTAACCAAGGGTAAAGCAATGCGGTGACTACCCAGAGTCCGAGCAGGATGGCGACCGAGCGCGGATCGGATTGGGAACCTGGGCTGCGCGCTATCAGAAACGGAGAAGCAACTGCGATGTAAAGTGTGCAGGCAAGGGCAACCAGAATGAAAAAGGCGAGCGCCCGTTTTAAAAATATATCAGCAAAGGCAAAACGATAGTCTTCGTAGAGAATCGCCAGCACGAGCGGCAACGAAGCATGATGTCCCGTCAATTCGATATACCAGGTGTCAGCGTTTGCACCACTATGATGACTTAGGTGCAATGCGGATACCGCGAACACCGCAAGGGCGCTGGCCCAGATTGCCTTCTTCCAACCTTCCTGCCTGTGTGTAGAAATAAACAGCACGACGAGTAGAGCAACATAACCAAAAGTTAGAAGCCGCAACGCCCACAGCGAAGGACTGATCCCAAAACTGATCGCCTCGTAGAACTGATACGCCCCGGCGATTCCGCTCAGCGAATAAGCCGCAATCGCTATCAGTTTCGACAATTGTTGGTTACTCGCCTTACGGCCGCGCAGGACGGAATGGACAACTGCTGCGGGTAAGAATCCAAGAGCCGTAAATGATATTGCGGACACGATTGGATAGCTGTTCACATAGCCGATGCCTTTAAGTCCGTACATTGCGAGTGCGCCAATGTTCCAAAGCAAGCCAAGCACTGCGGTAACTAGCAGAAGCCCGCTACTCGACCAACCAGTATAGAGGGTTGTATGAGACTCACCTGCAGTAGTGGATTGCGTGGGATGTTTCAGCACCATGAACAGAAGCATTGCGTAGAGCGCAATCCCAACCGTGTATCCCAACAAATTGATCAGGCTGGCTATGTTTATTCCACTCATAAATCGAGCTGGGAGCGCGTGCTCCGCTTAAGCTGCTTGACGCCTCTTAAATGTAAGACCCGCCGTTTGCTATTGCAACAAATGATCTACTTTAGTGCTTGCCTTAAGGACAAAGGCATATATTTCTAACCAGTGGTTGAATCAAAGAGATGACCGGTCAAAAAGGCGGAATGACTTGTCCTCCGGGAAGTGTAGCTTTCCTCGCGAACGCAATGAGATTTTTCGATCGATATAGAATGAATGCAACGCTCTTAAATTCCGAGTGCGAGGTATATGCCATGTCTCATTCGAGTGGTGCGATTGTCAGGTTCGGCGGTGCCATTTTGATCTGCGTACTGCTGCTGCCGGCTGATTTTCCAGCGCAGGTTCAAACGCCCGCGATGGGCAGCCAGGCCGGTGTGAACAATGAATATCAGACTGGGGCAATCTTATGGACCCAATCGTCCGCTGAATATCGTGCGCTTGCCTACCAGACATTCAGTCTGGCAAAGCTGCGACTTGATCAAGCTCTGGCAAATCGCAAGTCTCGTCGTTCAGCCAAACCTCCAGC
>DATBSH010000330.1:0-8850 GCA_036559885.1 Pyrinomonadaceae bacterium | reverse complement strand
CCCACCCTTCCTAACCTGAAATTTAGCGAGTGTTGAATGATTGAGCGCACCATGAACTTTCTTTCAGAGATAATCTCGCGCAAACAACAGCAGGTGACGTCGGCGAAGCAGGTGACACCGATCTCGCAGATGCGCGACTTAGCTCAAGAAGCGCGAACTGGAGCACGAAAAAATGTGCTGCGCGCTTCGCTCGCTGAAAAGAATCGAATAAATATCATTGCCGAATTCAAACGCCGCTCTCCGTCAAAAGGCGTAATTCGCGCCGGAGCAGATCCCGTCGAGATTGCGAAGCAGTACGTTGCTGGGGGAGCCGTTGCGATTTCTGTTCTTACTGAAGAGAACTACTTCGATGGCTCGTTAAGTGATCTCCGCTCGATCAGGAGTGAAGTCCACGTACCGATTCTCAGAAAAGATTTCGTTTTCGATGAATATCAAGTTTATGAGGCGGCAACAGCCGGAGCTGATGCAATTTTGTTAATAGTCGCGGCTCTCGAAGACACACCGCTGCGTCAGTTGAGGGAAGTGATCGAGGTCGAACTCGGAATGGACTCCCTGGTCGAGGTTCACGATGAGCATGAATTGCAAAGGGCTGCGGCCGCTGGCGCAACACTCATTGGCGTTAACAATCGAGACTTGATCACGTTCGAGGTTTCGCTCGACACGTCGCTAGGGATCATCGATAAAGTGCCTGCAGGTGCTCTAGTGATCAGTGAAAGCGGTCTAAAAACTGCTTCAGACTTAAGACAGCTGCATCGCGTCGGTTATAACGGGTTTCTCATCGGCGAGTCACTAATGCGTGCTGCGTCTCCTAAAGAAGCGTTACTTGCGTTGCTGGAGAACTCGCAATGACGCTGGTAAAAATCTGCGGCATAACGAACCTCGAGGATGCTTTCGCCTCTGTTTCGGCTGGCGCGGACGCCCTTGGCTTTAATTTCTATCGTGCGAGTCCGCGCTATATCCAGCCGTCCGCTGCTCGGAGGATTATCGATCAACTTCCGCGACATGTTTTGAATGTCGGCGTGTTCGTAAACGAATCGACCCCTGAAGCTGTACGGGAGATTGCGGCGCAGGCGGGTGTGACTGCATTCCAACTCCATGGAGATGAGTCGCCCGAATATTGCGCAGCCCTCGCCGACAGTTATGTAATTAAGGCAATCTCGGCTAGCGCGTTGAGGGATGACGAAATACAAACTTACCACGTCACGGCAATCATGCTTGATGCGGGCGATAAGCGAATGCGCGGCGGTACCGGACGTACTTTCGATTGGTCGGTGGCGAGTAAACTCGTAAAGCTAGTGCCAAAGTTATTTCTCGCTGGTGGCTTGTCGCCCGATAACGTTGATGAGGCAATTCGCCAGGTTCGCCCCTTTGCGATCGATGCGTGCAGCGCGCTGGAACACGCACCAGGTCGAAAGGATCATGATCGCCTGCGGGCGTTCATAAAAAAAGCCCGGTCTGTTAAACCTTGACGTTAGGAGCGTGAAGCGGAGTATGCTGGTCAGGCCCCCCGATAAAACTTGTGGTGATCTCCTCAGATCAGTCTGTCATTATGCCTCTCCCAGTCAGATATGAACGCTGCTACTGAGAAGAAGAAAAATGTTGCCGCGAATCGAGCGCGCGGTCGTGTACTGCTTGTTACTGACGATGATCTATCTTCGTTGATCCAAACTCTTTCGAAAAGGCAGATCGAGGTTGTAGGAGTTTCGACGGGTACGGCGGCTCTAGTTTCGCTTCAGCGGTCGCGGCCTCACCTTGTGATTGCGAATCCCAATGCCCGCGGATTAGGCGTGGAGGAGCTGTCGAGGATGTTGAGCAAGTCTGAAGATGGCATCCCTCTAGTGTTGGCCGGCGCTGAACCTGCTACGACCGAACGTCGATATGAGGCCTTGAGATCAGGAGCCTTCGATTACTTTCAACTGCCTATAGAATCCGAATTGTTAATCGAACGCATTCAGCAACTCGTGTCGTTGCGACAGAAGATGGACGACCTCAGGGCTCATGCCGATTTAGATCATCTGACTGGTTTAGCAAATCGGCGTCGATTCAGAGTTGCGTTACAGCAAGAGGTCGAAAGGTGGCGACGGTACGGTGTGCCTTGCGCGCTGTTGCTAATCGATATAGATCATCTCAAAAAGATCAACGACAAATTCGGGCACCCGGCGGGCGATGCTGTAATTCGCGAGATTGCCCAAACTCTTAAAGAAGTGTCACGTGATAACGACACGCCGGCACGCATGGGTGGTGAGGAATTCGCGTTGTTGTTGGCTGGTATCAATGGTCAAAAGGCGGCAGCGGCCGCAGATCGTTTACGGGATTTTCTCCGCCGTAGAACAGTAGAGGGAGTCGGAACTGTCACAGTGAGCATTGGGGTCGCAGCTTGTCCGGACAGCGCAAATTCTGAACGCGCGCTTTATTCGGCAGGTGACGGCGCGCTTTATGTAGCCAAGAATGGTGGCAGAGACAGAGTCGCTGTTGCTCCGCTGTTGCAGGAGAATCTGCCGGGAGTCTGAGTCAGGGGCGGGAGCAGCAGGCAGGAGCAGGGAGGCCCAGATACAAATTACAGATCTCAGAGCTTAGATTTCAAATCGCGGATCTCAGATCACAAATTGAAAACCACGATGTCTTCCAACTTTTCACAACCTGACGCGCTTGGTCACTGGGGCAAATATGGCGGACGGTTCGTGCCTGAGACGCTGATGGCACCTTTGGAAGAACTCACCCAGGCTTACCTGGTTGCCAAAGATGATCAATCTTTTCAATCAGAACTTTCGGAACTCTTACATTACTACGCCGGCCGGCCGACACCTTTGTTCTACGCTTCACGACTGACTCAGTACGCTGGCGGCGCGCAAATCTATCTCAAACGCGAAGACTTGCTGCACACGGGCGCGCATAAAATTAATAACACTCTGGGACAGGTCCTTTTGGCGCGCCGGATGGGAAAACAACGCGTCATCGCGGAAACCGGCGCCGGTCAACACGGCGTAGCGACTGCAACGGTGTGCGCTCTGTTTGATCTGCAATGCGTCGTCTATATGGGTTCCGAAGACATGCGTCGTCAGGCGTTAAATGTCTTCCGCATGGAACTGCTGGGCGCTGAAGTGCGCGAAGTCAATTCCGGCTCTCGCACTTTGAAAGATGCGATCAACGAAGCTCTTCGTGATTGGGTCACTAATGTCGGCGATACTTACTATTTACTCGGCAGCGCCCTTGGTCCACATCCGTACCCCCTAATGGTTCGCGACTTTCAAAGTATCATCGGACGCGAGACTCGCGACCAAATTCTTGAACTGGAGGCGCAGCTTCCGGATCTGTTGATTGCTTGTGTTGGAGGTGGTTCGAATTCGATTGGCCTGTTCTATCCTTTTTTATCTGAAGAAACCGTGCACATGATTGGTGTTGAGGCTGGCGGCACTGGATCTGAGCTGGGACAACACGCCGCTCGTTTCAATCAGCACGGCGGCGGTAAGCCCGGTGTTCTGCAGGGCACGATGAGTTACGTTCTGCAAGATGAACACGGACAGATTGCTACTACTCACTCTGTGTCGGCAGGCCTGGATTACCCGTCGATCGGACCGGAACATGCTTTTCTGCACGACGCGCATCGCGTTGATTACACGAGCGTGTCTGATGCAGAAGCCGTTGAAGCATTTCAACTCCTCGCGCGACTTGAAGGAATCATTCCCGCTCTCGAATCTGCGCATGCGGTAGCTTACGCGGTAAAGGCTGCACGTGAAATGAACTCTCAACAGATCATCGTAGTAAACCTGTCCGGACGCGGCGATAAGGATGTCGCTACCGCGCGTGAATTAATTCGATAGGGACCGGAGTCATAAATCTTGGGACGTATAAGCGAGGCGTTTCAACGACTAGATCGCGAAGGAAGCAAAGGATTCATTCCCTTTGTCACCGCTGGCGATCCAGACCTTCAAACGACGCTCGACTTGATTTTGGAACTCGAGCGTGCTGGGGCAACGCTGATTGAGCTGGGTATCCCCTTCAGCGACCCGATGGCTGACGGGCCCGTTATCCAACGAGCCTCAGAACGCGCGCTTAAGCATAATTTCGGAGTTGATGAAGTACTGAACCTGGTCTCAAGCGTTCGAGAAAAGACAAGCATTCCGATCATCCTGTTCACTTACTTCAATCCGCTATTGCAGTTTGGTTTGGACCGCCTGGCGCGCACCGCTAAACAGGTAGGCGTCGACGGAGTGCTGGTGACTGATCTAACTCCCGAAGAGGGAGAAGATTTTGCGGCGGAGCTGCGTGCGAATGATCTCGACATGATCTTTTTGGTTGCGCCAACATCCACTGACGAGAGATTAAGATTAGTTTCACAGAGGGCCACAGGTTTCATCTACGCGATTTCTCGCGCCGGAGTGACCGGCGCACGATCAAAAGTCAGTGAGGAGGCAGAAAGGCTGGTCGCGCGCGTTCGCCGTTTCTCTGACTTGCCGGTTGCGGTTGGGTTCGGCATTTCAAATGCGGAACAGGTCGCCGACGTTCAGCGGTATGCCGACGCGGTAGTTGTCGGTTCAGCAATCGTCGCGGAGATCGAGAGAGTGGCAGGCACGCACAATGTTGCAGAACAAGTCGGGATTTTCGCAAGAAGCTTGCTCGCTGAAAGCAGGAATGGAGATGGAAGATAGGGCATCAAACAGCGTCGGCGTGAGCAGCGGCACGCCGGTCCTTATTGTGTTGCAGAGTCCGCGAGAGAAATGCTGGGGAATGCTCGACGAGATTACGAGTGCTGGAGTATTCTTGCGCGGTCTGGATTTGAATGCGTTTGACGATTGGGTTCGCGCTATCGTTCACGACGAACCATTTCTTGGCTTCGCTTCGTTGTTTTTCCCGATGTGGCGGGTTGAACGGATCGCCAAGGATGAACCGGCAGGTGGGCTGCCGTCGCTGGCTCAACAGGCGGAGCAACGTACCGGCCGGACTCTTGAAGAACTGATGCGGGAAGAGATTCACCCGCCGACTTGATTGAACGCGACTCTGGTGCATTCACCTCACGAAAGATGGGAGCAGAGAGGGCTGCTATCGAGTGCACGCGTCGCTCCGATACCTCACCCTCAGGAAAAAAACAGGCTGTTGCAAGTGTGAAACACTGTTCCATTCTCGCTCTGTATGTGCTATTCTCTCGTCTCTTCGAGGGCGGACCAGCAATGCGATAGTGAGAAAAGGAGCGGAAGAAAAGAGATGTATGCCATGGCTGATGACCGAATGAGCGCAGATCGCGGCAAGGCAATTGAAGCCGCACTGTCAAACATTGAAAAGAAGTTTGGAAAGGGATCGATTATGCGCCTCGGCGAACGCGAGGTGTCAGACGTGCCGGCAATTTCAACTACCTCACTTAGTTTGGACGCGGCCATTGGAATAGGCGGTGTTCCGCGCGGGCGAATTGTGGAGATTTATGGTCCTGAAAGCTCAGGAAAAACAACGCTCGCGCTTCATATCGTGGCTGAAGCTCAAAAGGCCGGAGGGGTAGCGGCTTACATCGATGCCGAACATGCGATGGACGCAGATTATGCGGGCAAGCTCGGCGTGGATATCGCTCAGCTCCTAATCTCGCAACCAGATTCTGGTGAACAAGCCCTTGAAATCGCGGAAGCGCTCGTTCGCTCCAATGGAATTGACGTAATTGTCGTCGATTCTGTGGCGGCGCTGGTGCCACGTGCAGAGCTCGATGGAGAAATGGGTGATTCGCTGCCAGGCTTGCAAGCTCGTTTGATGTCTCAGGCGCTGCGCAAGCTGACAGCAATCGTTTCTCAGTCAAACACCTGCTTTATCTTCATCAACCAAATCCGTGAAAAGATCGGTGTGATGTTTGGTAATCCAGAAACGACGACGGGCGGAAGAGCACTGAAATTCTACGCCTCCCTGCGGTTGGATATCCGCCGTATTGGAGCAATCAAAGACGGAGATCGCGTCGTCGGAAATCGCACGAAAGTTAAAGTCGCGAAGAATAAGGTCGCCCCTCCGTTTCGTGAAGTTGAGTTTGACATCATGTATGGTGAGGGTATCTCGCGCGAAGGCGACTTGTTAGATCTGGCTGTGGTGCAACGGGTGCTTGAGAAGAGTGGCGCCTGGTTTTCCTACAAAGCTGAACGACTCGGGCAGGGCCGAGAGAATGCGAAGCAAGCGTTGAAGGATCACCCGGAAGTTCTCAAGAAGATTGAGCGCGAAGTAAAACTCAAGTTAGGCATTCCGGTCAGAGAGGAACCGGAAACGACTGCAAAGGCTGCTGCGGCCGAGAAGAAGTAAAAACAGATCGAACAAATTTTTTGACCTCACTCATCTCTCTGCGCAACCTCCGCGTAGCAAACGATCAGAATTTTGTTTTTCTGCGATCATTTTGCGACGTAGTCAGCCTGCGACAGCAGGCGTAGGCGTAAAGCCTGGGGCGTCAGCCCCAGGTATGTTCGCGATTGTGCCAATCAGCCCACGAAGTGGGCGACAGACGAGCAGAGGTATAGCTCTTATCTCTTAGCGGGCGCTGTCGCCCGCATTCGCGGGCTTCATCGAATCCTGACGATCGTGCCTGGGGCTGACGCCCCGGGCTTTATGCTTTCGCCTGCTATCGCAGGCTCATCGAAACCATCAGTTGTTTTTGGTTGCGGCTCTGCTGTTCCGCGTTCTCTGCGTCTCTTGCGGTGATTCTTTCGATCCGTTCACCGCCGAAACGCAGAGGACGCGGAGGTTGCGCCGAGACGGCTTTCATCTTTTAACAATCGTGGTTTATTGCTTACAGGTTTTGCGCTGTAAGCGGATATAATCCGCAGTGACATTGTTTGCCCGCCAAGAATAACGTCAGTTAATCAGCATCCGTAATGAACTCTATCCTGATAAAGGGCGGCACCCTGCTGACGATGGACCGTGTCAGGCCCATCGTGCAAGGGGACTTGCTGATCACTGGCAATCGCATTTCTTCCGTCGGTGATAAGGGCCAATCGGCAGACGTTGTTATTGATGCGACTGACAGCGTCGTTCTCCCCGGTTTTATTCAAACGCACATTCACCTGTGCCAGACACTCTTCCGAGGATCTGCCGATGATCTCTCACTTATCGACTGGTTGAAGATGCGCGTGTGGCCGATGGAGGCAGCACACACTGCTAGCTCTGTCGCTGCCTCGGCGCGTCTGGGAATTGCGGAACTGATAAAGAGCGGCACCACGTCAATTCTGTCGATGGAAACAGTCAGTCACACAGCGGAGGTGTTCAAAGTTGTAGAAGAGTCGGGTTTCCGGGCAACTGTCGGAAAATGCATGATGGACAAGGGCGACGAAGTACCGGCAGCGCTTCACGAACAAACAGCGCAATCGATCGAGGAGTCGCTCGCTTTACTTGAGACGTGGCACGGCAAGGCAAACGGTCGAATCAGATACTGCTTTGCGCCTCGATTCGCAATCTCTTGCACACGCGAGTTACTCGAGACGGTCGCGAGGTTAGCCCGTGAACGAGGTGTGATTGTTCATACGCATGCTTCCGAGAATATAAATGAATGCGCGATCGTCGAATCGGAATCGGGTCTTCGGAACATTGCTTATCTCAATCAAGTTGGTATTACTGGTGAGCATGTAGTGCTCGCCCACTGCGTCCATTTGAATGAGAGTGAAATCGATATTTTAAAATCGACGCGAACAAACGTAGCTCACTGTCCATCGTCAAATTCAAAACTCGGTTCGGGTATTGCGCCAATCAAGCAACTGTTGAGTGAAAAGGTTGCCGTGTCACTCGGCGCTGACGGTGCCGCGTGCAACAATCGACTCGATATGTTTACTGAGATGCGTTTAGCTGCGCTGTTACAGAAGACACTGCATGGTCCGGAAGCACTTACTGCCGAGCGTGTGCTTCAGCTGGCTACCATTGATGGTGCGAAGGCTGTGGGTCTAGCGAGCGACTTAGGTACTCTTGAACCAGGTAAGAAAGCGGATGTGATTGTGGTGAGGCTGAATCAACTTCACACGTCCCCTCGCACTGATCTCGCATCTACATTGGTCTATGCCGCAGAGGCGGAAGATGTTGACACGGTGGTGATCGACGGTGAGCTCGTCATGCGCGAGCGCAAGTTAATGACGATAGACGAGTCAACGACAATTAAAGACGCGGATATTGAACAGGCAAAGTTGCTGAACCGGGCTGGACTGAACTAACGCTTACGCGAACGGGGCAATAAAAAAGCGGTGACAAGTCACCGCACTCCCAAAAAAGCTGTGCCAGCTCGAAGGTAGCGACTGCGGGGGGCGCGATCGGCGGCCGAGCTGGCACTGGCGGGCACTATCAATTTTGAATTGGATGGGTCGTCTTTTGACCAGCTGACGTTTGGGCATCAGCCCCACCCGCAACGGCCGAATTATACACCCGGCAAGGAATGAGTCAACGACTTTTTTGTGACTAATTCGACAATTTCCAACGAAAAGGCGAAGTTGCGGTTTTTCCTTTAAGTTCTTATACTACGCGGTCTTTTTCCTACCATTTGGCCAGGTAGCTCAGTTGGTAGAGCGCGGCCCTGAAAAGGCCGGCGTCGGCGGTTCGATTCCGTCCCTGGCCACCAGTCCATTCAACAACTTAGCGACCAAAAAAACGTGTAAAAATTTCTCGCGCGCACAATACGCGCACATTTAGTTTTCACAATTTCACTTTTGGCGTCGCTCGTTCGAACAACCTCCTAATTTCCTGCGCGGTGTTGCTGGTCCTACGAATGTGTTGCCGCGCCCAGGATCGCATTATTGCTTCGTCATTCTGATATCTAGGCTCTGTGCCACTGATGCGTCCACACATTATCGAGGAGTGCTGGAAGGCAAACGTTTAACTATTACGGCGGAGGCTCATTCACTTGAGGTCGCT
>DATBSH010000329.1:0-6111 GCA_036559885.1 Pyrinomonadaceae bacterium | reverse complement strand
ACACGATCGGTGGATCGATTCCGGGAGCAGGTAACGTACTTTCCGGAAACGGCTGGGGCGTGTCGATTGCAAGCAGCAGTGGCGCACCGAGCGGGAACATCGTTCAGGGGAATTACATAGGAGTTGCGGCGGATGGCACATCGCCCTTGGGGAATCGCGTCGAAGGGATACGTATCTCCGGCGCGATTAATACAATCGTTGGCGGCCCCACAACTCAGGCGGAAAATATCGTGGCATTCAATGGCCCAACGGCGGAGACTGGTATCGGGACCGGAATCGAAGTCCTGGTTGGCACTGGCAATTCCATCACGGGCAATTCTGTCTTTTCGAATGGACGGCTGGGACTTGATCTCGCCAACGACGGCGTAACGGCAAATGACTTGGGAGATTCGGACTCAGGACCTAACAATCGCCAGAATTTTCCGTTGATAACTTCAGTCGTGGCAGACCCGGCGCAAACAACCATCGCCGGTTCTCTCAACAGTTCGCCAAACAGCACGTTTCAGATCGATTTCTATGCAAACAGCGCCTGCGATCCATCTGGAAATGGCGAAGCCGCGATTCCTTTTGGATCCACGTCAGCTGTTACAGACGCGAGCGGTAACGCGCAATTTTCGGTGGTCGTCACTAAACCACTGGGTCTTGGAAAAGTAATTACAGCAACGGCCACGGACAGTGCGGGAAACACTTCCGAGTTTTCTCCGTGTGACGTCAGTCAAGCTGCCGGTAATGCTCAAATTGCCAACTCGCCAATCAAGGCGATCGAAGATGTTGGCTTGATCACGATTAATGTCGTGCGCAACGGCGGAAGCCACGGCACCTTGTCGGTTGAGTATTCGACAGGGAATGTTACGGCTCTTGGGGGCCAGGATTATGTCGTCACATCCGGCACTCTTGTTTTCAACGACGGTGAGACTACGAAGAGCTTTGACATCCCCATCATGGACGATGCTATTACCGAGCCAGACGAGACCTTTCTAGTGCGTTTGCGCAACGGCACGAATGTCGACTCGATAGGGCCTGTAAACGAGCAAGTGATAACCTTGCAGGATCATGGTGTGCCGCCCGTCTTAACCATGAACAGCGTGTCGATCAATGAACCCGACAGCGGTAGCGTGCCGGCAGTCCTGACGGTTAGCTTGTCTCCGATGACGGGTCGTACCGTGACAGTCAACTACGCCACGAGTGGCGGTAATGCGACTAGTGGGGTGGATTTTCAGCCTGCGTCTGGAATGCTTACCTTCGGTCCGCGAGTCACAAGTCAGAACATTCAAGTGCTGGTTAACGGCGATCAGATGGACGAGTTTAACGAAACATTTAATGTGACGCTGGGAAGTGCCGTTGGCGCGACGGTTGGGAACTCTGGAACAGTAACGATCATTGATAACGATCCTCCGCCGTCGGTCTCAATCGCTGATGCAACAGTAACAGAAGGCACAGGAGGCGCGAATACCGTCGCACAGTTCGGTCTGTCTCTTTCAGCCCCGAGCGGAAAATCCGTTTGCGTACAGGCTTCGACTGCCGATCAGACAGCCTCGGCCAATAGTGACTACACACCGTATGGAAACGGTCTAACAAATCCGCCGGCATTTATCTTCTTCAATCCAGGAACGACAACAGCCACGCTCTCAGTGCAAATCTTTCCCGATGCGATTTTCGAGCCCAACGAAACCTTCCTCGTGAATCTCGTGCCGTGTAACGCTGACGTCACGGTCAACCGCGGACAAGCGATTGGCACAATCTTGAATGACGACCCGCTGGTGCCGCCTTCTATCTCGATTACGGATGTTGCAGTTACAGATGGCAACGGATCGACGAACGCCGTTTTCGCAGTGACTCTTTCACAGGCAGCTTCCCAAACGGTCAGCGTTAAATATGCTTCTGTTGGCGGGACGGCAACTTCTGGAGTGGATTTTCAGCCTGTATCAGGAGTGCTAACTTTTAGCCCTGGAGCAACCAGCCAGAATATTAGTGTTCCAATTGTTGGCGATTCATTGAGCGAACCCAACGAGACATTTACTATCGATCTTAGTGAACCCGTGAATGCGACAATCGCTGACGCGCAGGGTTTATGCACAATATCCGATGGTCCGCCGAGTCAGCTTCCGACACTTTCAATAAGCGACATAACGGTTCTCGAAGGCGACGATGGCACAAGTACGGTGGACTTTACTGTTACGCTTTCACATGCGACAGATCAACAGGTCACTTTCTCCTATACGACTGTTCCCGGAACCGCCACCGAAGCAACGCCCGGGCATCCGATTACAGGTACTGAGGATTATTCATGGGTTTCAGGCACTCAGTTAATCTTTGGGGGAACTAGCCGCCGAATCTCTGTGCCCATTTTCGGAGACCATCGTTGTGAGTTGGACGAAACATTTTTTGTAAATATTTCAAATTCAACGAACGCCACCATTGCGGATAGCCAGGGACTGGCGACTATATTGGATAATGATCCGCCTCATCTCTTCACTGATGCGTCTAATCACGTCATCGCAATCGATTCCGTGACGTTTGTTCGCGATCCATTTTCAGTGAGTGGTTCCCACAACTTCAGTTTAGACCAACGTACCCGTGTAATGATCTTTACGAATCTCGGATTGCCGCAGCCGAGTGCCGATCTTTCAGTGACAGCAGGCGGAATTCCACTTACGGTCGAAGCTGTTGGGACGCTCGGCGGCGCGCCGGACACTTCGTACATCGTCGTGAAACTTGATCCGATGCTCACCGGAAATGTGTCTTTGACGGTTACATTCCATGGAGCAGGAAGCAATGCAGGAATTCTTAGCATCACTCCTTAAGGCGCGCCGCAAGGCGCGCCGCACGGCGCACGATACACGAATCGAAGCCAATCTCAGGTTTACACAAACCCATTTGAAGGATCGGTTTTGCGAGGGCGGTTTTAAGCCGCAAGTTTCCCGGTCGGCGCGTAATAATCCAACAACGCATCCAGGCGATCAAAGTCGATCGGCTTACAAAGGAAGTCATCACAACCCTCCGCGATTGCGGTGGTGCGATACTTCTCCGGATCCTGGCCAGTGATGATCACGATTGGAACGTTCTCGAGCTTCGCGTTTTGCCGCAAACGATGAATCACGCCAAGACCGTTCAGTCGCGGCAGTTGCAGATCAAGCAGAATCAAGTCCAGCTCTTCACTTTCGGCAACTTCAATCGCCTGCTTACCGTCCCAAGCTTCAATCACGCCGTAACCCTTGCGTCGCAAGACCGTCCGTAACAGAAATGAAGTTTCGTCGTTGTCTTCGACTACGAGGACCGTCGGACCTCTCTGCGCGAAGACCGGCGGAGTCCTCCAAGCGTGCTCAACGCCGAAGCGATTCGGTGTGTAGGGGGCAAATGGGGAGACAGAGTTGCTGGATCGGCGTGTGCTGCCAAGTGATCCAGTGGTTCTTGGATGTTCGAATCTCATTTTTTTCACGAAGCGTCGCAAAACACGACACTCCTTTCCTCCCCTCTGTCTGAAGTAGGACTCGCATTTTATTCCGCGCACCGGAAAGAGGTGATTCTGAAAACGTAAAGACTTCTACACGAGATTGTGTCGCGTGATTTTGAACGGTTTCGAAGGAAATGGCGGAGGGGACAGGACTCGAACCTGCAAGCCCTTGCGGGCGGCGGTTTTCAAGACCGCTGCATTACCAATTATGCTACCCCTCCGAGGTGCGTCATTAGAAATATACCGTAGGAAGGCAGAAGGCAGAAGGCAGAAGGCAGACAGCAGGAGGCAGACGGCAGGAGGCAGGACGCAGGCAGCACAAACAAAGCACAAAGCACAAAGCACTCAGTCCTCAGTCCTCATCACTCATTACTCATCACATCACTCATCACTCATCACTCATGACTCATCAGTTGTAATTGACACTGGTTCACCCGTGTAGTAGCTTGCCATCACGCGCTTATGCGACAAATTGCTTACGCAATTCATTCCTCAAAAACCCCTGCACAAACGAGCATCGATAAGGAGATCGTCGTAGTCATTTGAAGCAAATCGAGCTTCCACCCAGAGGATTGGAAACGCTTTTCGGCGTTCACGACCAGAACATCAAGTATCTCGAGTCTCTGCTCGACGTTCAGATCAATAGCCGCGGCCACAACGTTAGCGTCGACGGCGATCCGAAAGACGTTGAGACCGTCGAACAAATCCTACAAGACTTCTCAGAATTATTTTCAGAAGGCCGGCAGTTCACCGACAAAGAGCTGCGCGAAGCGTTTGCGCAGATCGCGGAAGACCGCGCGTACAGTCTGAAGGACTACTTCACGCGCTCGCGATTTAGCCCGGCTGGCAAGAAACAGGTGGCGCCAAAGTCGGCGATGCAGCGCCGCTACGTCGAAGCGATTCAACAGAAAGACATCGTGTTCGGCATTGGACCAGCGGGTACGGGTAAGACTTACCTCGGCGTGGCGATGGCGGTGCAGGCATTGATGCAAAAACAAGTGAATCGCATCGTGCTCGCGCGGCCGGCCGTTGAGGCTGGAGAGAAGCTTGGCTTTTTGCCCGGTGATCTCCAGGAGAAAGTCGACCCGTATTTGCGACCGCTCTACGATGCGCTATTCGATTTGGTTGATTACGAGCGTGTGACGCGATTGCTGGAGAAACGTGTCATCGAGATTGCGCCGCTCGCGTTTATGCGGGGACGAACTTTGTCAGATGCTTTTGTAATTCTCGACGAAGCACAGAACACGACCAGCGAGCAGATGAAGATGTTTCTAACGCGCATCGGTTTCGGATCGAAGGCGGTAATTACCGGCGACGTGACGCAGATCGATCTCCCCACAGGGAAACGCAGCGGCTTGGTGGAAGCCGAGCGCGTGCTCGCAAACATTGAAGGCATCGAGTTCATTTACTTCAGCGAGAAAGACGTGGTGCGTCACAAGCTCGTGCAAATGATCATCAAGGCGTACGAAACACATTCCAAGAAGATCGAGATGTAGTCATTGCCGATTTAGAGGGCTTTGACGGGGATCGATCCAATCGGAAATTGGCAATGGGCAATGGTTGAGATCATCAATCGTCAACGAAAACGAAGACTCAACGCTGGGCATTGGCGCGATTTTGCTGAGCGTACGTTGAAAGCGATTGGCAACACTCGCGAACGCGAGGCAACTATCGTTTTCGTTTCGGCCGCTGCTATCAAAAAACTGAACCATCAATTCAGAGGGAAGAATTACGCGACGGATGTACTGTCTTTCCCGGCTCAGCAGGAACGTTTTGAGAAGGAACTGAATATGAATCTGGGCGAAGTGGTGATCTCACTGGATCGCGCGGCAGTCCAGGCGAAAGAAAGCGGTCTAACGTTCTCGAACGAAGTCGAACAGTTAATTCTTCACGGGCTGCTGCATTTGTGCGGTTACGATCACGAGACTGACAAAGGCGAAATGAACCGTTTGGAGCTGAAACTGCGCAGAAAGCTCGGTATTTAAGGCCGTTTTGCTCTATCTACGATTCACGATTTACTATTTTACGAACTAAATGGAAATTGCACTGGCCGTCAGTCTTCTCCTACTGCTGGCGCTGACATTTCTAGCGACCGTCGACATGGCCTTCAGCCAGTTGAGCGACGTCGGATTGCGACGACTCGCGGCCGAGGCTGAAGAGCATCCCAACGCGCGTTACACGCCGCTGCTGAAGGAGATTCTCGAAAACCGCGCGCGCTTCAGCCTGACACTGTCAGCGGCCATTCAAATTCTGCTCGTCGCATTTACGGTTCTCGTTACTTTCGTTTCATTGCACTGGTTGTCGTCGGGCGCGGGTGCCTTGATTGTCGCGCTCCTCGGATGTTTGCTGCTGGCGGGAGTGTTTCGTCAGTTCATTCCGCGCTTGCTCTCGTTGCGAAACCCTGAAGGCAAATTGCTGCGGCTCCTGCCGTTTGTGCGGCCGTTCTATCGCGTCCTCGCATTCGCGGCTGAACCGTGGCATCGCCAATTCGATCGCATGCGTGAAGAAGAAGACGAGGAAGCGATCGATGAAGAGGAAGAAGAAGACGCCGGTGACGAC
This sequence comes from Pyrinomonadaceae bacterium, assembly GCA_036559885.1. Classification (GTDB taxonomy): domain Bacteria; phylum Acidobacteriota; class Blastocatellia; order Pyrinomonadales; family Pyrinomonadaceae; genus PSRF01. The sequence goes on along the minus strand of DATBSH010000329.1, from coordinate 98 downwards.
ATCGAAGCGTTGATCGATGTCGGTGAAGCGGAGGGGATCATCGAAGAAGAAGAGCGCGAGCTGATTCAATCCGCGATTGAGTTTGGCGATACACGCGT
>DATBSH010000328.1:0-25077 GCA_036559885.1 Pyrinomonadaceae bacterium | reverse complement strand
GTTAGCTCGCGTTTAGATGGAAGCCGGCAAGTAGAACTTTGTTTTCTACTTGCCGTCTTACTGTTCACGATTGCACACGCGAGGGTCAGATCTCTTGCTGCATGAAATCTCGACTTGTATGGCTAATCCTTTGTGGAATTTGGGGCTCAACCTGGCTCTTCATAAAAATAGGTCTAACTGATCTCCCGCCGATAAGCTTCGCGGCTATTCGATTCGTCGTTGCGAGCGCAATTCTTCTTGCGATCATTATTGCGCGTCATATCTCTCTACCGTCGCGGCGAAGTGATTGGGGACTGTTGGCGCTGACGGGCGTTCTCTCTTTCAGTCTGAATTACGGTCTGGTCTTCTGGGGCGAGCAGTACATCTCTTCAGGTCTTGCGGCGCTGCTACAAGCTACTATTCCTGTCTTCGGTCTCGTGATTGCACATTTCTACTTACCTGGCGAAAAAATGACTACTGCAAAGATTATTGGTGTGCTGTTGGGGGTATGCGGAGTGGGTATCGTGTTTTCAAATCAACTGGCGGTGGCCGGTGGAAAAGCGCTTGCCGGATCGGTTGCGTTGGTGTTCAGTTCATTCTTCGTCGCCTATTCCAATGTCTTGATAAAAGCACGCGCCGCGAAATTGGATCCGGCGATTATCGCGGCGGGTCAGATGGTTTTCGGTTTGATTCCTCTGTTGCTGATTGGAATTCCCTTGGAGGGTAGTCCACTGAGTTTTCACTGGACCAAAATGGCAGTTGTTTGTCTGTTGTATCTGGCTATTGTTGGTTCAGTGGTCGCATTTCTACTGTATTACTGGCTCGTGAGAAATATGGATGTGACGAAGACGATGTTGATTGCGTTGGTAATCCCGGTGGTTGCGGTATTGCTGGGGATGATTGTTCTCAATGAGGAGTTGCGATGGCAAACGTTCGTTGGCGGGTTAATGATTATGGGAGGAATTGGCTTAATAGTCGCGACGCGGTTTAGACGTGAGCAGGCTACCACCTCCGGCTAACAACCAGAAATGTCGTAAAACTCTTTAAGTTGCGCCAACAGATATGCTTCGACAGCTGAACTGACCTTCATTGCCTCATCTGCCGGGTAGAATTCAGCTAGCCGTCGCAGCTGCACGATTTGATCACCCATTAGCCAGAACCCACCTACATCCACGCCGAATTGATTTTGCACGGCCAGTTCCAGCGCTGTACGGTGCACGAGATGCAGATACTTTTCAGATCCCTCGTTGATTTCCACCACGCAGTTGCCGAGTGCAAAACCGATGAGTTCAACTTCGCTTTCGGAAGACAAGCTCATTTCTTTTACATGGTTACGTGAGTCGCGTACTTGCGAATCAAGCCTTTGACAACTCCTTGGATCTGGATTCGCTCCGGCGTCTTGATGAAGATCGGTTTAAATTGCGGATTCGCCGGCTCGAGTCGGATGAAGTCTGGTTCGCGGTAAAACTTCTTCACAGTTGCGTAATTTCCATCGATAAGCGCTACTACAACCTGTCCATTCTCCGCGGTCTTTTGTGACGAGACAATGATGATGTCGCCATCCTGGATATTCTCGTCAATCATTGAATCGCCACGAACGCGCAGAGCGAAAGTGCGACCACGACCCTGCATATCTTTAGGAACATTGATTGTGTCGTGCGAGAGAATTGCTTCGATGGGTTGGCCTGCCGCAACAGTCCCCAGCAACGGCACTTCGTTTTCACCATCGGTACTCAATTGCTCGACCAACTGAATACCTCGGCTGACATTTGGAATTCGTTTAATTAGTCCTTCGCGTTCAAGCGCGGTCAGAATCGCATGTACGCTGGCCGGCGAACTCATCTGGAATTGCCGGCCGATTTCCGCGATCGTGGGTGGCTCTTCATTCGATTCCATGTAACGGCGAATAAAATCGTAAATGCGCTTCTGTTTAGCAGTTACTGGCATTGATCCTTCTCCTACTCAAGAGCAATAAATATTTTCGTTGACAAACGAAAATCTAGCGAACATTCTCGAACATCGAGCGGCGAACGTCAAGAGGTTTTTTTAAAGGAGGGTAAGAAGAAAATATCGGAGATAAGTGTCTTTGGTCTTAGGGCTTTGGCCTTCGAGCTTGAACGTAGAAACAGCCCAAGCTCAGAGTCCACCCCGAACTCAAAAGAACGAAAGCGAAAGACCAAAGACCAAAGACCAAAGGCCAAAATTTCATTCATATCGTGGCTTTAGCCCGGTGCTCAACTGCTCCCTCACGCGTCCAGAACCCTCAGGACCACTTGAACCACCACACCGGGCTAAACCCTCACTGGGGGCACGGACGTCTCGTCCGCAAATGAGCGCGAAGCGCGAATAGATCTGCGCGTCTGACGACGCGTTTGCAAACGAGACGTCCGCGCTCCCAGTGAAGAACTTGGGTGATTACTTTAGTACTCGCGCGAGTGTTTTTAGATCGTCAACAAAGCGACGATATTCAACATGGCGAGTTTCATCGTCAGGAGCGCGAAGGATTGAGGAGGGATGAACAGTGGCCATGACGTAGGGTGCAAGTGTTGATTCGACAAATTTGCCGCGTTCCTTTGTCACTCTGAATTGAGGACCGAGCAATGCCTGAGCTGCCGTAGCCCCCAACGCGACGATCACTTTTGGTTTTACCAACGCGATTTCGGCTTCCAACCAGGGACGGCAAGCAGCGATCTCCTGCGCGTTTGGTTTTTTATGAATGCGACGCTTACCCCGTGGTTCCCATTTGAAATGTTTGACAATGTTCGTGACGTAGGTTTGTTTGCGATCGATACCTGCTTCCACCAGGGCATTGTCGAATAAACGTCCAGCGGGACCGACAAAAGGTTTGCCTGTCAGATCTTCTTCATTGCCGGGTTGTTCGCCAACAAACATAACTTTGGCGCGGGTGCGGCCATCGCCAAAAACAGTTTGAGTTCCTTTTTTCCAGAGGTCACACGCACGACAATCAGCGGCTGCATCTTTGAGTAAAGGCAATGAAAGTTGTTCGGGAATTAATTCAGCAGCAGAACTTACCGGTTTACGTCGTGGCATGCATTCCCCCTTGAAATAGGACAGGCATTCTAGCGTCTCTAAGAAGTAAACAGAATGAAAAGTCTTATCTTTTATCTATAGATTATGAAAGCGGTAATTTCCAAAGCGGAAATTGAAGCGGAAATCGCGGAGCGGTTTGGCAAAACATTATCGCTTCACGAAAAAATTGGCGTTGCCACAATCTCGACCGGTATTCCACCGATGGATGAATTGACCGGCGGCATTCCGCGCGGCGCCGTCACTGAAATCTTCGGCCCTGCATCGTCGGGACGCACGAGCCTGCTTTTTTCAATTCTCGCGTACGCTACCACTAATGACGAAATCTGCGCGATCGTTGATATGCACGACGTTTTTACCCCAACTGTAGCTGGAGCAGCCGGCATAAATCTTGATCATTTATTGTGGGTGCGATGTGGAGGTAACTTGGAGCACGCATTTAAGGCTACTGACTTGTTGCTACATGCCGGAGGATTTGGTGTCGTGGTGCTCGATCTTGCTGACGTAGCGGTGAAGGATGTGAAACGAATTATTTCGTCATGGTGGCATCGTTTCAGGCGCACAGTTGAAAATAAACCGGTGACGGTTGTAGTGCTTGCTGCCGATTCTTGCGTCCGCTCTTGCGCAGCACTCTCGCTTGAATTGAAAGGTACGCCGGAGTGGACGCGTACGTGTGATGTGAAATTACCCGCCGCCGAAATATACGAATGGAACGAAAGAAAGTCGCGAATGGCGCATGCGAACTCCAGTTTAAATACGCCTTTGGTTACCTATGGAAATTTACTGCACGTAAATTCAATTGCCGCTAATCGCCATCGACCGATTACGCCAGGCATCAATGACGTACATTTCAAAGCGCAAGCCTGCTAATCAGCGGCGCCATTCGACGATTGCCTACTGCTGCTGAGCCGCCATTGCTTCACACATAAAAACGCCAGCTTCATCGCTATAAGGTTTCGGAAAGTCTTTCGGCCAATTCGCCTGATCGGAATACATCTTATTCAGGCCAGACTGAATCTCCGAATTACCTCCAGTGAATCCCCGGATCAACTCTCGCCAACGGACGGCTAGTGCTGCTGCCCGTTCGCTAGTTGGGCTCACGCCTTCAGCAACCGCTTTCTCAACCTCGGCAATCAGAGCCGCCCAATCGTTTTGTGCCTTCTCGATGACTTCGGGTGCAATCGTTTGCGCACGCTCGGCGATCTTCTTTTTAGCTTCTTCCGAGTAGTACTTGTTGGTCCAATCCATATTGTTCTGCATGTTAATCACCTCAATAATTCGTTTGAATGCCTGCCAATCAGGTTCATCGTTCGTCTCCAGCAGCGACCGTGCTTTTTCGATTGCTGTTACTGCCAGGTCAAGCTGGTGTCGTTTCTCAGCGAGGATTTCTCTTTGTTGCTCTAGTGCTGCTCTCAAATCAAATGAATTGCTATCGAGCAGCTGTTTGATTTGTGTCAGAGAAAAGCCAATGAACTTCAACGTCACGATCTGTTGCAGACGCACTAAATCGTGTTTGCGGTACAGACGGTATCCTGCGCTCGTGTAGCCACTTGGTTTCAGCAGGCCGATCCGGTCGTAGTGATGAAGAGTTCGAATGGTTACATTTGCGATCCGAGCAAACTCATTCGGCCGGTACATTGGTTCGACTTTCTTCATTGGTTCTCCGCTGACGATCCCATCCTAAACCCTGACGTTACGTCAGACACAAGAGGTTTTTTAGTTGATTGGATACATAGGACATAAGCTTTGCCTCAAAAGTTGATTGGGGTGGTAACGAGTTTCGTGTTTAGTTCGCGTGACTTCGTGGATCGTTCCTTTTGTCCAGAAAAACAGGAACGATCCACGAAGTCACACGAACCAACACGAACCAAAATCCATCTGACTCGAGCTAGGTGTGACTTTTGAGGCAAAGCCGTATTCGTCCGATTACCTCCAGGAGTCTACCTATGACCTACACGGCAAAGGCGGGTGATACCCTGTCGAAGATCGCCAAGCGCAATGGAATGACTCTGAAGCAGCTCTTGGATATTAATCCGCAATTCAAAGCCAATCCGAACAAATTAAAGGTTGGAGCCAAGGTTAATCTACCCGACACCGGTACCGCGCCTACTCAGCCACTTCCAGGCACTGTAGGCACTGCTGGTGTAGCAGCTGGCGCAGTAGGTGCAGCTGCGGGTTGGTTGCTCGGAAGATTGTCGGCGAAATACGAGACAGGTGGTCGCGGACCAGGCACTGTCTCGACAGGTTCGGGGGATCCCGGTGGTGTTTCGTACGGCTCATATCAGATGGCCACTAAAACAAGCACGGTCGCTCGCTTTGTGTCGCAAGCAGACTTTCCGTGGCGCGCTTACTTTACAAATCTAAAGCCGGGCACCGCCACCTTCACAGCCAAGTGGAAAGAGATTGCCGCTAATGAGCCTGAGCGTTTTCAGGAGTGCCAGCACTCTTTCATAAAGCAGACTCATTTCGATCTACTCGTGGCTAAAACTTTGGAGGAAGACGGTATCGACATCACTAAACGTAGCCGCGCGTTGCAGGATGCAGTGTGGTCGACGGCAGTACAACATGGTGGCAATACTCCGATCATCCATCGGGCCCTCGCGAAGGTAACGATCGGTCCGGATGATCCGGATTTTGACAGGCAACTGATCAGCGCAATCTATGCAGAACGCGGAAGGAAGCGTCCTGATGGAAAGCTTGCGTACTTTCCGAGCAGCTCTCCGAACGTGCAGAAGGGTGTCGCGAACCGATTTAAGAATGAAGAGAGCGATGCATTGAGGATGCTGATGGAAGAGACCTGATCCTTTAAACAGGATTTCAGGATCGGAAGGAAAGAGGAGTCGCCTTAGTCAGTTACTTTTTTTAAAATTGTGCAATCATGCAATCCTGTAATCCTGTAATCCTGTTAAGTTTTTATGAGTGAGCCGGAGAAACTATCAGTAGAAGTTAGCGCTACGGACTCCGTCACGGCGTTTTTGTACCCAGCGGACAAGAAGAATAAGGCGGGTATAACGATTGTGCTTGGCCATGGTGCAGGGTCTAATCAACTGACGCCGTTTATGCGCCTGTTCGCCGCCGGTCTCGCCGAGCGTGGACTCGACGCTCTTACGTTTAACTTCGTCTACATGGAAAATGGGAGAGGCGCGCCAGATCCAAAAGCTAAACTGGAATCTTGTTACAAGGCGGTGATCGACGTTGCCGCGCGCCACAAGAAACTGAAGGCCAATCGTCTTCTTATTGGTGGAAAGTCGATGGGTGGCCGGATCGCTTCGCAAGTAGCCGCTGAAGGCGATGATCGAATCGGCGGTCTAGTGTTTCTCGGTTATCCGCTTCACCCACCGGGTCAGCCGCAAAAGCTTCGTACGGATCACTGGCCGAAAATCAAGGCGCCGATGCTCTTCGTGCAGGGAACTCGAGACGTATTCGGCTCTCCCGCTGAGATACAACCGATCCTTAAAAAACTTCGATTACACGCTGAAATGTATATCGTCGAAACCGGCGATCATTCATTGAAGGTACAAAAGAGCGCCGGGGTGCCGCAGGACGTGGTTTACGAACGGGCAATGGATCGCATCGTTGAATGGTCGCGCGGGTAAAAGAATATCCACAGATTACACAGATTACACAGATTAAGAGCTAAGAGAGGTGAATTCTTAGTATTGCCTCCTCTTACTGAAATGAATGTAGCTAAATCTCTCAACTTATCTGCCTTAATTCTTAATCTGTGTAATCTGCGTAATCTGTGGATGGTTCTAGAGGACGGCGGTTTCTTCTAACAGTTTTCCTGATTTGAACCGTTCGACGCCGAGTTGATTAGCGTCGACGATCTCGGAATACCCCTTCAAAATCAAATCCGCCGTAATCCGACCCGACGCGGGTGAGTGCATCACACCGTGTCCACTAAATCCGTTCACGAAAAACAGACCTTTCACGTTCGGTGCTGGACCAATGATCGCATGATGGTCTGGTGTCATCTCGTACAAACCTGCCCATGCGCGACGCGGATTTACCCCAGCCTCAGCCAGACACGGAACACGCGACGCAGCTTTGGTAAGAATCTTCTCGATGAACGACTCGTCGAACTCTGTCTTAAACCCAGGTGTTTCGTCCGGATCATTCCATGCGAGCAAAATGCCTTTGCCTTCGCGTCGGAAATGGAATCCCGTTGACATGTCTATGACCATCGGAAAGCGCTTTGGTAATCCGTCGAAAGGCTCAGTCGGTACCAGTTGCCGGCGCAGCGGTTCAACCGGAAGATCGGCGTCTGCCATTCGTGCTACGCGCGCCGCCCACGCACCGGCTGCATTCACCACGACGGGAGTGGCCACGTAACCTTTCGTTGTTTCAACTCCTTGGATCCTGCCCGAGCTAACTTCAATACCCGTCACTTCTGTATCGAGCCAGAGGCGTGTGCCTTTTTCGCGGGCCTTCAGCATGAACCCCATCATTACGCTGTGAGGATCGACAAATCCGTCAGTCGGACAGAACGTGCCACCAAGAATGTCGTCAGCGCGCAGTTGGGGCAAGATGTCGACGATATGATCGCGGGTAACGAGTTCGACATTAGTGACGCCGTGGGCAATCTGTCGCTTCCGATTGGCTTTTAGATATTCGAGGTGTCGCTCGCTCGTAGCGCAAAAGAGATAGCCATGAGGTCGGTAATCGGCCGGATGGTCCATTCGTTCATCGAAGGTTGAGAAGAAGTCAATGGAGTAGCGCGACATCTGTATGTTCACCGGCGTTGTGAACTGTGCGCGAACACCCCCCATGCTCTTTCCCGTCGAGCCTTTGCCTTGATGCGCCTCCCGTTCGATCACAAGCACGTTGGTGCATCCAGCATCTGCCAGGTGATACGCGACACTCGAACCAACAATGCCGCTGCCGATGATCACTACGTCCGCTGTTTCAGTCATGGTGTTTGAATCGCATCTTACACAGCAACTTTGCAGGTTGGGAAGCGTGGGTCATTGCCACTCAAGCTTCCTGTGGGACTGAACCGCTTCAGCACGTTAGTGATTCAGAGCTCTTTTGTTTTTCCAGTCAGACAAGTTACATTCTGATCCTTGCTGAGCCGAAACTAAGCGAGGGATTTCCCTGATGCCTGACAAGCCTGATTTTGAAACCACATTTAATGAATTGAAGAAAATCTTTGCTCCTTACCAGGCGAAGCTTAATGTTATTGCTGACAAGCCAGACCGCTATGAATTAGAAACCAATCATGTGATGAAGAATAAGCATCGCATGTATTTTGGTGGAGTCAGGCGAGGTAAAAACTACGTTAGCGTCCACCTGATGCCGATCTATGGCCTGCCCGATTTGAGAGCAAAGATTTCGCCAGAGCTCAGAAAACGGATGCAAGGGAAGTCGTGCTTTAATTTTACTTCAGTGGATGAGAAACTTTTTAAAGAGCTGCGGCAACTCACAAAGGAGGGTTTCACTCGCTTTACATCAAAGGAATTCTATTCCCAATTTTAAGAGGTTATCTCGCGTGTAGCGCACCTTGAGCGGGGACAAGCCACCCTTCCTAACCTGAATTTTTCAAACGTTGAATGGTGGGACTTAAGATTGCTCAAACTTGAGATGCAACTCTGAATCCACTTGCCCGAAATCAAGAAGCCATGATTGAAAACTACCGTCGTTGGTTTACATACGAAAAAGACGCGCACCGATTAACGCTCGACTCTCTGACGCGACTTGATGCGTCGCAACGCTCCTCGCCGTCTTTCCAGAAAGCAGTTGATTTGCTCGCGCACGTGATCGCTGCGCGTCGCATGTGGTTGTTTAGGTTCGGCGCTGCCTCAGAGAACGTCGAACTGTTCCCAAAGGATGTTCGACTCGAGAGCCTGCCACCACTGATGGAGCAGATGGAGCGACAGTGGAGCAATTATCTAAACACGCTCACTGACCCGGAGATCGAGGAAGTTTTTGAGTACACGAGCTATGAAGGAAAACGTTTCCGTAATTCGATCGACGATATCCTCACGCAGTTGTTTGGCCATTCGTGGTACCACCGTGGACAGATCGCTGCTCTCGTTCGCGCTATTGGCGGAGAACCCGCGGTGACAGATTTCGTCTATTGGGCCAGGGAACCGGTTTAGACAGGATTTCAGGATTACAAGATGACTTAAAAACGAGTTATGAGCTTTTTTGCTCTCGGAGCCAAATGGGTTGCGACCTAATGACTTCTTGAATCCCGCAATCATGAAATCCAGTCTACGTCCTGTTCTGGGGCGGGAGAGGTACGAGAGCATTCACTCTCGTACCTCTTTGCTTTGGCGGGGAACCTTACTTCTGAGCGCGTTATTGCTGCAGCATAAAGTTGTAGCTGATGACGCCCGAAACCTTCACCGGTTGATCGCCAATGATGGTGGGCGAGAACTTAGCCTGCAGCGCAGCACGTGTCGCCTCCGGAATAAAAATGGGATGGCCATTAACGGCCTTCGCAGAGACGACTCTTCCAGTTTCATCAATCAGCACCTGAACATTCACTACACCCTGGAGGTGAATCGCTATTGCCATCTGCGGATATTTTGGTTTTGGCAGGGATATCGCCTGGCTGTTCAAGATCTTCGATATTTTGACCACTCGATCCTTTGGTGGCTGTGGGGGTGGTGGCGGATCATCGGCCAAGACGACCGTCGGCGGCACTATGTGACTGCCACCGGAACCAGATGAGCCACCTGTTCCCGAAGCAAATGGCGGATTCCAATCCTGACCACCCGTAATTCGCACTGGGCCGGGCGGTAATGGAAGCACTTTATTTGGTTTAGCAGACACGTCGGGCGGCACGACATCGGGCCGATTCGTGTCCAGCATTGCGATTGCTCGTTCAGGAATGTTCGATCTATCGTTATTGTTTCGATGCACAACAGGATCAGCAGTCACTTTGGGTGGCGCCACCGGCTCGGGTGGCAGCATTGTGAGCACTTGTTCGTAGTTTTGCTCTTCGAGTCTGGCGTCGTATGCGTAAATACTGGCTATACCCGTGAGCCCCAGCATCAGTACATAAGTTGCTGTAGTGACAAGAAAGAATGATCCGCGGCGCTTGAGTTCTTTGCGGTGAGAGCTCGATTCAATCAGGTTATTAAACATCACGGTCCTCCGGCGAGTGTCGGAATTTCGAATCGCGAACGTGAGTTGGGCAACAACCAATCAATCCGTCGTTCGAAAGTCCGCTAGTTGCCGGTGCCATGCGGGTCGCGGGAGATTTCCCGACCAGTTAGACACCAATGGGTCGTGATGTGTTCCGTGTGAAGGGATTGCCAATTGCCGATTGCCGATTAATGTGGGGTAGCAGTTCCAATCGGCAATCGGCAATTGGCAATGTCCCCACGCTTGCCATCACAAATGGGACAAACTAGTATCTCACGCGCCCTAGCACTCATCCGGTTTTCAAGGAGAACACATGGTTACAAAGGAAGCGTTGCAGGAAGAACTGAACCCGTTTGCGATCGCTAAGCAGCAGTTCAATCGAGCCGCCGACTATCTTGAGCTCGAATCCTCCATGCGCCGCGTCCTCGAGAATCCCAAAAGACAATTGATCGTTTCCATTCCTGTAAAAATGGATGGCGGTGACGTGCAAGTGTTTGAAGGGTATCGAGTGCAGCACAACATCGCTCGTGGGCCGGCCAAAGGCGGAATTCGTTATCACCCGAACGTATCGCTTGATGAAGTGAAAGCACTGGCTTCCTGGATGACCTGGAAATGTGCAACCGTCGGCATCCCCTATGGCGGCGGCAAAGGTGGAGTCATTTGCGACCCCAAAAGTCTTTCAAAGAACGAACTGGAGCGCCTCACACGCCGCTATGCATTCGAGATCGCGCCTATCATCGGCCCCGATCGTGATATTCCTGCTCCCGATGTTTATACGGATGAGCAAACGATGGCCTGGATTATGGATACGATCTCAATGGTGCGTGGCCATACTGAACTCGGCGTCGTGACCGGCAAACCTATTTCACTCGGTGGTTCACAAGGTCGCGCTGAGGCGACTGCACGCGGATGTCTGTACGCATTGCGTGAGGCGTGTCGCGTGAAGGGGATTAGCTTGAATGGAGCCCGTGTAGCGGTCCATGGTTTTGGGAATGCCGGCGCAAACATCGCACGCCTGGTTGCGGAAGACGGTGCTCGAGTAGTGGCCGCGTGTGACTCGAAGGTCGGTGTGTACGCGGAAAATGGTATCGACGTGAAGGCCGCGTTGAAGCACAAAGCAGCAACGGAGTCATTGGCCGGGTTGCCGGGCACAAAGGAAATACATCCAGAAGACACTATTGGGGTCGACTGCGACATCCTGCTTCCTGCTGCGTTGGAGAATGCGATTACGTTGGCAACAGTCGGTAAGGTGAAGGCAAAGATCATTGCCGAACTGGCGAATGGTCCAACCACGCCTGGCGCAGATAAGATATTGGCTGAAAATGATGTGTTGCTTGTTCCAGATATTCTCGCCAACGCTGGAGGCGTGACGGTGAGTTATTACGAGTGGGTGCAAGATCAGTATTCGTTCTTCTGGTCAGAGAAACAGATTAACGACACACTCGAGCAGACAATTGGAACTGCCTTTAATTCGGTGCAAGAAACGGCTAAGCGTTACGGTACGGACTTTAGAACCGGCGCTTACATTCTCGCGGTGTCGCGCGTTACCGAAGCTACAAGTGTCAGAGGAATATTCCCGTAGAAACATAGATTTTAGTGGGTCGATATTGAGTACCGCGGTAGCGTCGGGTCCGTGTGAAGCGTTGAGCCCGCGTAAAGGAAAGTGGACCCGACGCTACTGCGTTACGGTACTGACTATCGACCCACCGTGAAGCGCATTCTTACAGAGTCCAAACCTGGAAAGCCTATGTCCAACAAGATCACCGTCTACGAAAAACCTACTTGAACCAAATGTCGTGAGCTGGACAAGTTGCTCCGGGAGAGCGATGTCACATACGACAAGGTGGATTACTACATTGAACCACTTAGCAAGAAGAAACTTACAGAGCTCATCCGCAAGATGGGAATCACTCCAAGAGAACTCCTGCGGACCAGTGAGCCAATTTACAAGGAACTAGGTTTAGCTAAAGATGAGTTCACTGATGCTGAGATCATTTCATTGATGGTCGAGCATCCGGATCTCATTCAGCGGCCAATCGTGGAGCGAGGCAATCGAGCGGTATTGGGACGTCCGACCGAAAGAGTCAAGGAGCTGCTCTGAATGTTCGATACGCTTTAGAGCCTCAAGAGTCGAGGACCTTTACGAACTAAGCACCGAAGGTGCGACATATGGTAGCCAGGGGCAAGCGCGAAGCGCGCCGCCCCTGGGTCAAGACCATCGAAATCACGCAGCCCTGAAAGGGCGACATATGTGCAATAAATGTTTGAAATTCACCTCTTCCGCCCTTTCAGGGCTCGTTGTAATCTGACGCCTTCACCAGGGGCGGCGCGCTTCGCGCTTGCCCCTGGCTACCATATGTCGCACCTTCGGTGCTCTTGCCTGTGATTTTTGCAAGAGGCTCTGAAGCTTATCGAACACAAATCACATGAAAAAAACCGAAACTATCTTTGCCTGTCAGAACTGTGGACATCAGTCGCGAAAGTGGCTCGGCAAGTGTCCCGAATGTGGCGAATGGAATTCGCTGGTCGAGGAAAGAGCGCAACCCACCCGAAAGTCTGGAGCGCGAAGTGGTTTCAAGCTTAGAGATGTGGCGGCAGTGCCATTTACAGAAATCGAATCGCAGGATGATGTTCGAATCTCGTCGGGAGTAACTGAGTTTGATCGCGTACTCGGCGGAGGCATTGTTCCGGGAACGCTTGTGTTGATTGCCGGCGATCCTGGTATAGGTAAAAGCACCTTACTGCTTCAGGTCGCAGATCAACTTAGCGCGTCGAACACTCTCGTACTGTATGTTTCCGGTGAAGAGTCGGAACGGCAAATAAAATTGCGTGGTGAGAGGTTAGGTATAACGGCAACTAACGTATACCTCTTGCCGGAAACAAATCTGGAGAACATGTTCCACGAGATTGAACGGCTGAAGCCCGGGGCTATCATCCTCGACTCCATTCAGACGGTTTTCTCGAGTCTTATTGAGTCTGCGCCGGGGTCAGTTTCGCAGGTGCGGGAAGTTGCGCATCAATTCTTACTGCTCGCGAAGAATCGTGCCATTCCTGTTTTCCTGATTGGTCACATCACCAAGGATGGTTCAATCGCCGGACCAAAAGCGCTCGAGCATATTGTTGACACCGTTCTTTATTTCGAAGGAGAGCGGCACCATAACCACCGCATCGTGCGGGCGACCAAGAACCGGTTTGGCGCAGCGAATGAAGTAGGGGTGTTCGAGATGACGGGTGCCGGCTTAATACCTGTTGCGAACCCCTCGCAGATGTTTCTGCAAGAGCGTCCACAGAATGTGGCTGGTTCGATTGTCACAGCGTGTATGGAGGGTACGCGTCCTCTGTTGGTCGAGATCCAAGCACTTGTTTCCGGAAGTAAATACGGCACAGGAAGACGCATGACGCAGGGCGTCGATCAAAATCGCGTTGCACTGCTGATCGCGATGTTGGAAAGGCGCGTTGGTTTGCAGTTAGGCGGAGATGATGTATTCGTAAATATTGCAGGCGGTTTGGAAGTAGATGAGCCCGCGGTGGATCTCGGCGTGGTGTCTGCGATCGCTTCGAGTTTCAAAAACGTGACCGTCGATCCACATACCGCAGTATTTGGGGAAGTGGGTTTGACGGGAGAAGTACGAGGTGCGATGCAACCGGGGGTTCGCGTCAAAGAAGCGCAAGCGCTCGGCTTTAAAAAGATCGTGATGCCCGCTTCGAATGTGGGTGGTATGGAGCGATTGCTTGGGATGCGTGTTATTGGCGTGCGCTCAGTTGATGAAGCGATTCAGGAATTGTTTTAGCATTTCGCCCAAGATTTCAGGATTACAAGATTCAAGACGGAAGCGGCAGTCGGGCAGGTTGAATAAATATACTGCTCAGCTTACCAACGCTTCTACGTTCCGGACCTAAGTCTTAAAATCTTGCAATCCTGAAATCCTGTCAAAAAAATTCACGGTGCGCGTTCGTAAAACTTTACAACCAGATCATCATCAATCTTCTGTGAGCCAACGCGCTTAAAGCCCTCCAAATAACCTTCAGGCATAAACGCATCGGCGCCATTAATCGTTAACGGCACCTCGGTAATGATCCACTTCTCGATATGTGGCACGAACTGACGATAGATCTGCGCGCCGCCGATGACGAACATGTCTGTGGTCAATGAATGATTAAGCGAAAGCACTGATTCAATATCACTCAGCACTACTAGCGACTCGTAAGGTTCAAGGCTTCCATCACGACTCAGCACAATATTCAGCCTACCTGGTAGCGGCTTCTTAAGCGTAAGCCACGTTTTCCGACCCATGACAACGGCGTGGCCGGTCGTAGTTTTTTTAAAGAACTTCATGTCGGCAGAATAGTGCCATGGCAGCCTGCCGCCTTTACCAATCGCGCCGTTCCTGGCCACTGCTGCAATGCCGATGATCAACGTGATACTCCAGTGTTGAGAACAACCAGGTTACACCGCAACAGGTGCGGCAATCTTTGCGTGTGATTGATAGCCTATGAGATTCAAATGTTCGTACTTGATGGTCAGCAGTCGTTCAAGTGGTGACTGATCGATTTTGTCTTCTTTGATTGTCAGGACCGGCAGTGGCAAGGGTTTTCGCGAGAGAAGCTCTTTGACTTGATCAACATGGTTTTTGTAGATGTGATAGTCACCTAACGTGTAGATGAACTCCCCGACTGATAACCCTGATACGTGCGCTATCAAATGTGTCAGTAGCGCGTACGAGCTGATATTGAAGGGCACGCCAAGAAATGCGTCCGCGGAGCGCTGATACAGCTGGCAGTGAAGTAAGTGCCGGTTTTCAACCTTGAACTGAAACAACGTGTGACACGGAGGTAGATCCACCTCATCTGCATAACGTGGATCCCAACCTGTAACGATCAAACGTCGAGAATTGGGATTCTTCTGAATCTGCTCAAGCAGCTTCGCGATTTGGTCCACGCCATCACGTTGCGGATACGTACCACCAAAGGAGCGCCAGAGGTATCCATACACAGGACCCAAGTCACCGGCGGATCGACCGAATCGTTGTGTATGTTGTTCGTCGGCCCATTCGGCCCAAATGTCCACACCTCGTTGACGAAGATTTCCTTCGTTGGTGTCACCCGACAGAAACCAAAATAGTTCTTCGGCTACCCAGCGAAAGGGAACACGCTTAGTTGTAACGATTGGAAAACCTTGACGCAGATCGAATCGCGTTTGAAATCCGAAATGTGAGATTGTACCTACGCCGGTTCTGTCACTG
Source organism: Pyrinomonadaceae bacterium (assembly GCA_036559885.1). GTDB lineage: Bacteria > Acidobacteriota > Blastocatellia > Pyrinomonadales > Pyrinomonadaceae > PSRF01. The sequence continues at coordinate 9,715 of DATBSH010000328.1, read as the reverse complement.
TGCTCCGAACCATTCTGCAGAATCGAACGCAGTAGATCGTGGTATTGTTTCACTCGGTCATTATAATACCTTACGATTTGAAGACACTGACAAATTAAATTTGGGTTCCCGTTTAAATTCTCTGTGATGCACAGAGAAAATCAGACGCGCAGACCATCAAAAATTGAAATGATTCCTTACAGATTCTGCTTTCTTGGTTTTGGAAATGTCGGTCGGGCACTTGTCCGACTCCTCGTTGCGAAGTCTACTGAGCTTCGCCAAAGTTACGGTATCGAATGGCAGATAACCGGCGTAGCAACGAGACGGATGGGTTGGTTGTCATGCATAGACGGATTTGACGTTGCGAATCTTCTCTCCGGCAACAACCTCAACGCTTCAACACATACGAGCATTACAGATTGGTTGCAGACTGCTCGTCCAGATGTTTTGTTTGAAACGACTTCGCTGAATGCTGAAACGGGTCAACCGGCGATCGATTATCTTCGGGCATCGATTGAGGCCGGTGCTCATACAATTACTGCCAACAAAGGCCCAGTCGTCTATGCATACGACGAACTCAGCCAGCTGGCAGCGGCAGCCGGAACGAGATTTCTTTTTGAGTCGACTGTCATGGACAGTGCCCCGGTCTTTTCGTTGTTCCGCGAAACACTTCCTGCGGCTCGGTTGCGTGGCTTCACAGGCGTGCTTAATTCCACGACGAACGTAATACTTGAAGCGATGGAGGCTGGTCGCAGTTTTGAGGAAGGAGTCAAAGCCGCGCAGGAACTGGGTGTTGCTGAAACAGATCCCAGTCACGACGTCGACGGATGGGACTCGACAATGAAACTGTGCGCCATCACGCGTGTCATCCTAAAGTCGCGCCTCTCCCCAACCGACGTACGCCGTGAAAGCATTCGGAAATTAACACCGGCAACGTTACAAAGGGCGCGAACAGAGGGAAGGCCGTTCAAACTGGTCTCACGTCTTCGCATTGCCGAGGATCGATCAATGACAGCCTCAGTAATGCCCGAACAGATCGCCGTCAATGAACCATTGGGAAGCATACGAGGTACATCTTTAGCGGCCCATTTTGAACTGGATATGATTCCCGCCCTGACAGTGATATCACATCGACCCAACCTGCAAAGTACCGCTTACGGCTTACTGGCCGACTGCGTAAATTCCCTACGTTAAGGGGTTATCTGTTGCAATAAAGTAACAACATTATGGCAAGCGCGTCACCACGATTTTCTAGACCAAGCTTGTTTAGAATGCCGCCCCTACTTGTTGCAAACCGAACACTGGCGTGCGGACCTAAATGATCACGGCAGCCATTTGGAATCGGTGTTCAGTGATTGGTTTCGTAGCTCTTCCCATTGCTGCTTCTGGGAAAACTGACCGAGATGGTCAAGATGCTTTTAAGCTTTGACAATTGCTTCAGGTCTTACGGGCCCCAAGCACTCGGCCCGACAGTTTTCTCAAATTCTCTTCTTAACCATTCCCAGTAAGAGTTTAGAAGAGGCCTCACGTAAACGACATGTTTTAACCAGCACGTTATTGAACGCGTACTGGTGATTTGTGTCGGTAAAAACTCCCGCATCACTATCGACACTTGAAAGCAGGAGGGCGATCATGGGAGATCCCGACAAACGCCGGTGGCGGCCGTTTGAAATACCATCGAATGGGAATCAGGCGCATCATTCGGTCCAAGTAAAAACGTCACTAACCCATGGCCCAGTATCACTACTACCGGGCCGGCGACGATTTAAAACTCTACTTAGAAGACACTTGCATGTTGCCAAAAGAAAGGGAACATGTGTAGCTGTAGTCGTCCTTTCTTTGATTCCGTATAGACGGATCAGTCAACTCGTTGGACCAGCAGTAGCCGACCGACTGATACGTTGTGCTGCGAAACGGTTGACAAAAATCGTTGGCCGCACCGGTTTCGTGGAGTATTGGGGAGGCGATGAGTTCGCCATTTTACTTTGCGATGTGAGGGAAATTGCCGCGGTGACAGCCGCCGTCAAGTCGATTCAGGAGCGACTTGAACGCCGTCTGTTTTCTAAGGAATACGAGTTCTATCTCACTTCAAATGCAGGAATCACCATTTACCCGACACACGGACCGGATGTTGAAACGTTGATGGGAAATGCCGAAGCTGCGTTATCCAGCTCAAAGTCTGCTGGTGGTCGTACCCGTTGCTTCTACTCTCAGGATATGAATGCGCGGGAACTGAGACAGCTCAATCTTGAGAACCAATTGGTGCGTGCGCTACGCAAGAACGAATTCACAATTCATTATCAGCCACTTGTCGATACGTCGACCTGGCGTCTACTGGGTGCAGAGGCTCTTATACGTTGGCAACATCCGCAGCTAGGATTGATTCCTCCCAGCGAGTTCGTTCCACTCGCGGAAGATAGCGGACTTATTGCACCTATTGGTGAATGGGTCCTTATGACTGCGTGTTCGCAGCTCAAGCATTGGCACGACCAGGGTTTTCAAGATCTCCATTTGTCAGTCAATGTCTCAGCTCGCCAGTTCCACGATTTAAATCCCGCAAATACGGTTTTCCGGATCCTCGACGAGCTCGTAATCGATCCGGGTTGTTTGGAACTTGAACTTACCGAGAGCTCCGTAATGTCTGACGATCCACGCGTCCTTCATTCGTTGAGCCAGTTAAAGACGATTGGCGTCAGGCTATCCATTGATGATTTCGGAACTGGTTTCTCGTCGCTGGATCACCTGAGGAGTTTGCCTTTAGATACGATAAAGATCGACAAGTCATTCGTCCGTAATGCTTCGGTGAGACCGGGGGACGCAGCACTGGTTTCATCAGTGATCGCATTGGCCCATAGATTAAATCTAACGGTAATCGCCGAGGGCGTTGAAACAATTGAGCAGTTAAAGTTTCTCACCAACCTGGGTTGTGATGGCGTCCAGGGTTTCTTTTTTAGCAGACCGCTTCCTTCTGAAGTATTTCGCGCATTCCTTGTAAGTCAAAGTTATGAAGCAGCGGCTCTAGCTGGCTGATTGGGTCGTCATGGAGCCATGGCAGCTAAAAATCCTGCTGGTGTATGACCGCGCCGAAAGTCGCGACTGGGTCTTTGATCTGCTCAGCCGCTCGGATATCAGTGCCTTTCAATTGGACTGCATTCAACCATATCAACTGAACACGAAAGTGAATGCAATGACTCCGGATGTTTGCCTTGTTGACTCGGCGCTTGAGAAGTCTGCGTTATTTGCGCTTATGAGGGGATCGGGCATCAGGGCGCCGATGGTTGTGCTTACAGGGGATTCGGCACGCGATGTGCTCGATGCGCTGCATCACGGCGCAGCCGATTGCGTGATAAAGAGTCAACTGACATCAGCCCGTTTGGAGGAGTCAATTTGCGCGGTCATCGATCAAACGCGGGCGGTCGAGTCACAGGCGAAATGCAAACAGCTCTATTTAAGTCTCGTTGAAAACAGCCCGGACGTGATCTACACCCACGATTTGAACCACAACTGCACATCAATCAATAGGGCAGGCGAGGAGACGTTAGGTTATACGCGTGAAGAACTACTGACGATGAACCTGAAGGAGATTCTCGCGCCTGAGTATCTTGAGCTCTACGGACGAATTATGAAACGGCTGTTGGAGTGTCGTCGATCCGAGTCGCAGACGCTCGCGATGGTCGACAAAGAGGGGAATCCGGTGTGGGTTTTAATCACCTGTCACTTGATTTATCAGGACGGTGCGCCCGTTGGCGTTCAGTGCATTGGCCGTTTGATGAACGACAAGTTTTCCAATTCCGCGCTCAGGCTTATTCAACGGCAGGGCGACATTAACCAGCTGAAATTTCCATGACTGCCTCCAACAGCCTATCTATTTCACCCGTCGTCGTGTAGCACGCGCATCCAGCACGCAGTAGACCTTCGGGTTCCAGCCCCAATCGTTTGATCACCGTGGCTGCGTAGAAATCTCCATGAGACAGAAAAAGTCCCTTGGAGGCCAGACGTCTGGCGGCTTCTGTTGACGTAGTGTTGCCGATTGTGAATCCGATCGTTGGTGTGCGTGGTTTGTCAGGCTCTGGACCATACAGTCGCACGCCAGGAATTGCCTTCAAGCCATTCCAGAGCCTCTTCGTAAGTATCGAATTGCGGCGGTGCATCTCGTCGAAAGCTTGATTCAACCGAGTACGTCTATTTCCTGTGGCGCTGAGTGACGCCAGAAAGTCGATCGCAGCCGCCGTGCCGACCATTCCTTCCTGGTTTTGGGTGCCCGTTTCCACATTCTCCGGCGTGTAATCAGGTGCCGGCACGAGTTTGGGAAAGTCAATTTCCTGTAGTAACGCTTGCTTGCCGAACAGCACGCCAATATGTGGACCATAAAACTTATAAGCCGACATTCCGAGAAAATCGCAGTCCAGGCTCTGAACGTCGATCAGGGCATGCGGAGCGTAGTGAACAGCGTCAACGAACGCTAGCGCTCCGACTCGGTGGGTCAATCGCACCGCCTCGCTTACATTATTGATAGTGCCCAATGCGTTCGAGGCCGCTCCGATTGCGACTAATTTTGTTTTCTTGTTGATGAATCGTTCCAGGTCTCCCCACTCAAGCTCCCCCGTGGAAACGTTCATTCTTACAACGTTAACTGAGATGCCACGCTCGCGTTCGAGACGCAACCACGGATCGATGTTGGCGTGGTGATCTAACTCCGTTACCACTATCTCATCTCCGGGTCCCCATTGCAGACCGAGCGCGCGCGACAAGTGGAGAGTCAGCGTCGTCATGTTGGCGCCAAACGCTATTTCTGTCGCGGAAGCGTTCAGAAATTCAGCGCAGACCTGACGTGCGTTTTCGATTGCGGCGTCTGTTTCAGCGCTCGTTGGGTAGGCCCAGTGCGTGTTTGCATTGTGATGGTAAAGGTAGTCGCTCATGCTTTCCACTACCGCCCGCGGCACCTGAGTACCTCCTGGTCCATCGAAGTACGCAACGGGATAACCGTTGTGCACGCGTTCGAGAGCGGGAAACTGTCTTCTGATTTCGTCGACTGATGCGACTTCGGCGCGAGGCTCGCTGTACGTTGTTGACATTAGATTCAGTGGCCTGATGGCGGTAATAATAATCTGATCAGGATGAATTCTTACAGGACGCAGGACATATAGGACCTATTACTACAAATCAGTTTTGCAGCAGTCTCTTCATCAGGGCGAGCGTGCCTAGATGATAGGAGTTGTGATCGGCAATTAGTAGTGCCTGTCGCAAAAGTGTCTGGCCTGTCCCATGAGGAATTCTGGCCAATAGATCGTTCGACGGATCGCTGATGATCGCGACCATTTCGACTAAGTCTTTACGAATCTTAGCGGCAGTTGCCTTCCACAGCGCCGGATCGCCAGTTTGTTGGGGCCAATACCCTTCAGGAAAATCCGGAGAAACGTATTCAGCGTTTCGCGAGAATTCGATGATGTCCCACTGTGCTATTCGAATATGCTCCAGCACCTGCCAGGCGCTATAGGGCAAGCCATCAATTTTTTCGTGGCATCGATTCACAGGAAAACCCTCAAACAAATCATCGAAGAAAAGGTGCGCATCACCACCATTGAGCAGCTTTACCAAATGAGCGCGTAAGCTGGCATCGCTTGTTTGTGCAGTAGCCATTGTTCACTCCTGGTTTTTTGACAGATAAACGGTAGTGAAGGGTAACACGGATAAGTGAGCGTCAGCATTGTTCGATGAGCTTCAGCTTGATCTGCTTAGCCGGCGTGTCGAATGAATTCTTTAGTCCGTGGATCTTTCGGCGCGTTGAGCAATTCCTTTGTTGGTCCTTGTTCCACCACCTCACCACCTTCCAGGTACATCAGGTAATCAGAAGCACCGGCGAGAAACCCTAACGAATGAGAGACAATTACCATCGTGTGACCATGTTCCACGAACTCTCGCAGCAGCATGCGCAGCTCTGACGTGCGTTTTGGATCAAGTGCACTAGTCGGTTCATCAAACAACAAGAGGTCCGGTCTCATTGCGAGTGCCCGTGCGATCGCAACTCGCTGCTGCTCCCCGCCCGACAAAGACTCCGGATACCGTCGCGCGGTATATTGCAACCCCACGGAGTCCAACAACTCGCCGGCCTCTGCCTCGGCTTTGCGCTTCGCTGTCTTCAGGACATGCACGGGCGCCTCTGTGATGTTCGCTAAGACAGACAAATGCGGGAAGAGGTAGAAATGTTGGAAGACCGTACCGACCCGTCTTCGTAGTTGTTTCACCCGCCGTCGATATTCGGCGGGTGACAGCGACGATTCGAGTTTTACTTCACCACACTCAATCATTCCCGAACTAATTCGTTCCAGGCCGTTGAGACAGCGCAACAAAGTAGTCTTGCCGCAGCCTGAGCCGCCAATGACTCCAAGCACAGTTTGTGGAGCGACTGCGAAAGTGATCCCGCGAAGGACCTCGTTGTTTCCAAATTGCTTTCGAAGATCGGTGACGCGGATCATGCCTCAGCCTCCGCTAATTCCGTCGTTTCCACTCGTCGTTCTGACCGATCTCTTAATCGCCGTTCCAATCGACGCGCGAGGTGGGCCATGGGCAAACTCATTGCGAGATAAAACAACGACACGGTGATACCGAGAAGAAGGAACTGTCCCGATGCGTTCGCAAGTTCTCGATACGCTGTGGCGAGTTCCCACACTGAGATCGCGAACGCGACGGACGTATCTTTGAAAAGAGACACGAAGTCGTTAGTCATCGGTGGCAGGGCGATTCGAAAAGCCTGCGGCAGTATGATCCGGCGAAAAGCAAGGACAGGACTCATACCCAACATGTACGCCGCTTCCCATTGTCCATTGGGAATCGCGTCTAACGCGGCTCGATAAACCTGAGATTCGTAAGCAGCATAGTTAAGACCGAGTCCCACAAGCGCCGTAACCCAACCGGGCATGGTGATGCCAAAAACAGGAAGGCCAAAGTAAAGAAACAAGAGTTGTACGAGGACGGGCGTGCCGCGGAAGAACTCGATATACCCGGTGCACAACGCACGGGCCACCAATGGACCTTTCCACTGTCCGAGCGCTAAGGGCATGCCGATAATCACGGCAATAATCATTGCGCCGAATGCCAGGCCAACGGTTACGAGTGCCGCCCGCGCGAGACGGAACAGAGCGTCGCGCCAGTTGAAGGTCGCAGTCGTCACATCGTAGGCAACTTCGGCGTTTTGATTACCTGCGCGGATCGGTGCTTGAAACTCGACTTGCGCATCATTCCAGAGATTCCAGCTCTTTAGAATTCGTTCCAGGGTGCCATCGATAATGATCTTATTGATCGCTGCATCGACCTCTTTTTTCAGCGCCTCATCACCTTTGCGCAATCCAATTACGTATAGACCGCGCATGAAGGGTGGACCCGCTCGTTTGAGTTTCGGATTGCTGTGAACGTAAAAAGCTTCAGCAGGCACGTCCATGAGAACAGCATCGAGTCGCTTCAGTTCCAGATCCCGATAAGCGCTGACCGGATCGGGATAACCACGCAGAGGAATCCCTTCTTGCTGCAATATTCGTGAAGCTGCCGTGTTGCTTAAGGTTCCGACTACGCGATTCTTACAGTCAGCGAGTGAATTAATGCGCTGCTCATCGCGTCGAACCGTTAGTTGCAGTTGGAATATGTAATAGGGCTTGCTGAAGAGGATTTGTTTCTCGCGATCAGCTGTCGGTTCGAGACCGTTCACGATGATGTCAAATGAGCCGCGTTGCAGAGCCGACACCAACGTCTCCCAATCGCTGGGAACGAATTCGGCTTTGCGGCCCATCGCAGTGGCAAGCGCGTCGACCATCTCCTTTTCGTAACCAATATATTTATCGGGATTCGAGGGATCAGTGAAGACGTAAGGCGCGCCGCCGCTCGGATCAGCACCCCAACGAAGAGGTTTTTGGGCATTGGTTGCTCCAAAGCCACAAACGAGCATGAAACAGAAGATTAGTGAAAGGGGACGCTTTAAGACGTTCAATAGAGTTCCCGAACGAGACGAGTCGATCTTGTCCTCTGCAAATTCAGCGCATGCTAAATGAAAATCCGGCAAAGTAAAAGCTGCGGTGCAGTAGCGCCATTGGCTTTAGCCACTGTGAAAACCAGAAAATGCAGCGCGTTTTGACACAATCTCATTGAGTCGAGGACATAGGCTCGAGAGATAATAACCTTCAAGCGCTTTCAATCATCAAAGAACAAAGGCGAATGATTAACCGCGTAAACGTAACAGCTTTGATCCTGATGGTAGGGCTGCTCATCCCGCCCGCCTTTGCCCAATCGTCCGCGAAACAGAAGCGCAAGGTAAAAGACTTCGGCTCGAGTCTTAAGAGACTGAAGTGGGACCCGGTAAACAAAGAATCTCGCGAGATGTATCGGCCAACAAACGGCACCAGCTCTGACGAAGATGTCATCCGATTCGAAACAACACTTGTGGCATCTAGTCTCCTCGTAACGGATCGACAGGGCAGACCGATTCGAAGCCTAACTGCAAATGACTTCACCATTACTGAGGATGGGGTGCCACAACAAGTCGGCCACTTTTTTCTTGGAGACAACGTCAATCGGCCACGCTCGATAGCTCTAATCATCGATTACAGCCGAAGCCAGTTCCCGTATATCAAAGACAGTGTCGAAGCTGCGAAAGTGTTTGTAGATAAACTTAGCCCGCTCGATCGCATAGCCGTTATTACAGACGACGTCGAATTACTCGTGGACTTCACCAGCGACAAGAGTGCTGTCAAAAAACGCCTGGATTCCTTGATCGAAAGAACCAAAGGCAGCAAGGGATTCCTCGGGATTGGGGATAAACACACCCACTTTGGGCGGAGTGCGCAATACAGTGCGCTGATGGCAACTCTTAAAGAAGCGTTTGATGAGGAAGATGAAAGGCCAATAATCGTTTTTCAAACGGATGGAGATGAGCTCGAGTATTTGAGAGACTCGATTATCGTGCCTTCAGTCCCGCCGGGGGTGACGCCAGAGTTACGGGCGGAGCTTCAAGAGGAAGTTGAAGAGAGAAAGAAACTGCAACTTGCTTCGGTCACTGAGTTCAGTCTCGATGATGTCTATCGCGAGATCGAAAAGTCGCGCGCGACTATCTATACCATTATTCCAGGACTTCGATTGTTGGGTTTGCCACGTGAGCAGCAATTGCAACGCTTGCGGCAGGAAGACGAACGGACGATCACGACGTGGCTAGAAGCATCGCCGCCGAAAGTCAGAGAGGGGTTCCAACAACGGCAGGATGAGCGACGAAAGAAATTGATCCCCGAAGTTCTCGAGGCAACGCTGGAAGAGAAGATTAAACTCCAGTCAACCCTATTTGAAGTCGCGAACCTTTCGGGTGGTTGGGCCGAGTTTCTTGAAACCCAGTCGCAGGCGAATCAAATCTACTCGCGCATTCTTGCCGACCTGAATTTGCGCTACATCGTTGGATACTACCCAACGAATAAGGAGCGCGACGGAAAGCGCCGGAAGATCAGCATTGAAGTGAAGGGCCATCTTGATTATGTAATTTCAGGACGACGCTCGTATTACGCACCACAATAGGAGCAGCGGGAACAGCAGGCAGGAGCAGGAATCATTGGTCAGTTATCATTTGACATTTACCATTTGACATTTGGAAGAGCGACTTGAATCTGACAGTAACCAAATGCCCTTTGGAACCTAGATCCAAATGACAAATGATAAATGTCAAATGATAACTGACCAATGATTGCTGCTCCTGCTCCTGCTG
>DATBSH010000327.1:0-14258 GCA_036559885.1 Pyrinomonadaceae bacterium | reverse complement strand
CAGATTACGCAGATTACACATATTAAGAGCTAAGGCAGGTAACTTGAATGATTGAAGACTCCTGAGCGGCAGCAAAAACTGACCTTACCTGTCTCAGCTCTTAATCTGTGTAATCTGCGTAATCTGCGGATGGCTTTTCTGCTTCCGCTTCTATCGGCGCACGCGGCGGGGTATGGCTTCATCTTCGACTTCGCCCGATCGATTGATTGGAACTTCAGAAGGCTTGCTGTAAGCGACACCACGTTCTTCGCTATCGAGGTTTGCGGCAGGCAACGGCGGGAGTGGACCAGTAAGTGGTGGTGGATTGAAACCTGGATAGTCAATCCGTGCATGATAGATAGCAGTCAGCGCACTGATCATCGCCTCTCGAATTATCGTTAGCTCTTGTAAGGTGATGTCACACTGGTCGAGCTGTCCGTCTGTGATGATTGCATCGAACACCTTGATCACTATCGCTCGAATGTTTTCGGGATCAGGTCGCGCCAGGGAACGCGCGGCGGCCTCGCAGGAGTCGGCGAGCATCATGATTGCGGCTTCTTTGAACTGCGGCTTCGGACCGGGATAACGAAAATCATCCTCGTTGATGATCTCACCGGGCTTAGCCTGAGCTTGTGCCTTGCGCAAGAAATAGTGAAGCGTACGTGTACCGTGGTGCTGTGGAATAAAATCAGCAATCTGCTTTGGAAGCGCGATCTCTTTGGCGAGTTTGGCGCCGTAGGTTACGTGGCTGGTGATGATTTTCGCACTTTGCTGCGGGCGCAGCCTGTCGTGCGGGTTTTCGCCTTGTTGATTCTCGACGAAGTACTCAGGCGCTGCCAACTTTCCGATGTCATGATAAAGCGCGCCGATTCGGGCCAGAAGGGGATTGGCACCCACAACGCGGCAAGCATCCTCAGCCAGTTGACCTACCGCGTGTGAATGCTGGTTTGTACCTGGAGCACGCAGGGCGAGTTGGCCCAACACCGGTAGATCCGCGTTCGACAGCTCCAACAACTTTACGTCCGTCAGTATTCCAAAAACAGACTCATTAATTGGCAATCCACCGGCAGTAAAGATCGCGCTTAATAGTCCACCAATCAGACCACACGCCGAAGCCATCAGGACGACCTTCAAAGTTAATGCTTGCTCGGCGTAGGCAATGAGAGCGACAGCCGTAACCATGTTGACCGCACCAACAAAGAGTCCGGCGATAGTCACTGACTGTCGTTCGCGGTAACGTCCAATTCCGTAGACCGCGGCGGAACATGAAATGCCGGCGAACAGCACCTTCGGCATTCCTGATGGCGCAAAGATTCCGGCGAAGATTGCTGTGATAATACCGGCGAGGAATGCGAGCTGAGCATCGACCAACATCGCGACAAGTAAAGCTGCAGCGGCAAACGGAATCGCAAAGTACCAAATCATTGGGTCGTTGAATGGTGCGTTCCGTTGCGCCGCCAGACCGTCACCAAACAAGAAGCCGACCTTCATGAGTGCCGTTTGCACCAGTATCGCAGAGCCCACTAAAGCGAACGCTTTGTACTTGTCTAGGTGTAGCGCACTCGCTGTAGTCCGGTGCTCTGTAAATTTCCAGGCAGCCCAATAGAAAGCTGTGACCAACAAAAGGAGACCGATAGCGTTGTGCCACGGTCTTCCGGAATGTCCGCTATTTCGAATTGCGGCAAGTTGGCTCAGCAGAGTTGGCGTGACGGTATCGCCCTCGCGAGCCAGTGATTGGTTTTTCTTGAGTGTGACTGAGACTGTCGGAACTTTGCTCGCCTCGGCCTCCCGAGCTGCCGCAGTGGCGGCTTGGTCCAGAACGACGTTGGGCCGAATTAAAGAGGCAAGAACGGACGACAACGCTCCTTTATGCTCTAGTGACCACCCGGGCAGATTCAATACGCGAAGCTCGACGTTCCTGCGCGCAGCCGATAAAGACATCATGCGCGTGCGTGGCGCGGGCATAACAATTTGCGCCGATGGATTTCGCACATCCACGAGCACAATGTCTTGCTTCAATCGCTCGGCATCCGCATCATCGTAAATAAAACCGGTTCCTATTTCGCGAATGATGGTAGAGAGTTGATTGAGGTCAGCCTCATTAAACTTATGCGCGGCCAGTGCACTTGCGAACGCTTTTCCGCCGGCGCCGCTCCATAGGTTTGATTGTTGACCCGCGCCCTCGTGTTTCTTCAGCTCTTCCCACTCAGCGCGGAAGCTCTGTACCGTTGTCTCAGCCCGACTTGAATCAAAGTTAAAGACTGGTCGCGTTGCTTCGCGCGCAGCCTCGCGTCGTCGTTCAGTTTCTGCAACGTCTACAGTCGTGATATCAGCCGGAACGACGATTGTCTTGTTTAGTACTTCGCCTTCTCGATAGTTATCGCTGAATCCGATGGAGTAGTTGATCAAAAGCAGAGTAGTGAGAATCACCAATGAACAACAGCCGATGATGAACCGCGTGGGCGGTGAAAACACCATTAGCGGACGAAGCGCATAGTCTAAAAGCTTATCGCGCGCCTCGCTTAGCGGTGTTTTAAAACGTGGACGCAGTCCCATTAGGCAAACCGAGATACGCCTGAGGGCCTTGATCGATCGTCAGCCCTCGCGCTTGAACCAAGATTCCGCGCCAATATCGCTCCCGCTCTTTCCAACAACGCCCCAAAACTTCGAGGGTTGATTGCCGAAATTGTCACCACTTCACCTCCATCGAGCTGCCCCGCGTGACGCATGATTCCGTCAAACTCACCGGCGGAAATCAAATCGACTTTGTTAAGTGCGAGCAGCGAAGGAATGTCTCCCAACTTAAGTTCGTTGAGAATTCTTTTCACCGACTGAACTTGTTGCGGCCAACGTGGGTTGGAAACATCAACTGCGTGGATCAATAAACTGCTTTCGCTGATCTCTTCGAGTGTTGCGCGAAACGCTGAAAGCAAATCAGGCGGAAGCGCACGAATAAATCCAACAGTGTCGTTAATTATTACTTCCTGCTCACGCGGCAACCTCAGGCGTCGCGATGTTGGATCGAGGGTAGCGAACATTCGCTGTTCAGCATGCACCTCGCTTTTCGTTAGTGCGTTAAGGAGGGTCGATTTTCCCGCGTTTGTATACCCGACGATCGAAATGACCAGCAGAGCCTGTCGCCTACGGCCCTTTCTCCGTTCCTGACGACGTTGTCGTTGGTTTTCAATTTCTCGCTCCAAACGATTAATTCGGTCGCGAACTCGCCGCCTGTCGGTTTCCAGTTTTGTTTCGCCTGGTCCTCTTCCGCCTATGCCTCCCGCGAGTCTTGAGAACGCGGAATCCTGTCCCGCAATCAATCGTGGAAGCAGGTACTTCAACTGCGCCAGCTCAACCTGGATTTTGCCTTCTTTCGATTGAGCACGTTGCGCGAAGATATCCAGAATCAACTGAGATCGATCGATAACCTTTAGATCGGTCGCTTCTGACAGCGATCTAACCTGAGCCGGACTTAACTCTCGATCGAATACGACCAGGTCTGCGCCTAACTGAAGCGCTCGAATCAATAGTTCATCCAGCTTACCTTTGCCTAAAACCGTTCGCGGGTCGATTGCCGGCCGCCGCTGAATGATCTTGTCCTGGACTATTATTCCAGCTGACGCCGCGAGTTCGGCCAGCTCCGCCATCGATTCCTCCGCGTCAGCTATTGCTCCAGTCGTTACACCGACGAGGATAGTTCGATCGCGCACTTCGGCACGTCTGGCCGTGCGACGATTCCGCGCCATTTCATCTTCAAGCGAATTAATGAACGAGAGAAAATCAAGATCAAGATGTGACGCTAGTTGTGGTTCAAGGAAACCGTACACGTCAGGCGCGCTCGCATTATCGAGTTCGCCTGCATGCAGCGGTAACAGATGTGCGGCACGTATTAGTCCTGGCAGACCAGTCTCTACATCCACGTCAATTGCCGCCATCAAATCCAGCCGAAGCAGTGCAAGGTCCGTCAAGTCGTCCTGCGTCAGCAGTTCACCGCGCAGATGAGTGTGGACGCAACGTAGTCCTCTGAAGCGACCGGTGGCAACACGCACGCGTTTGAAATCAGGAAGTTCGATGCGACGGTTATCGCCGACCATTACGTACTGCACGTGCCCCTTGCGATCGACTAGGACGCCAATCTGTCGGCGAGTTTCATGTGAGAGTTCACTCAACTGCCGCGCCAGCTCTGGAGTAACGATTTGAGTTGGTGGTATACGCCGAGTGTAGAGTTTTTCAATGCGACGAAGTTGGTTCGGCTTTAACCCCAAAGTGTTACCTAGCGCGGTGGTGATAGCTATATCCTCCCTGGTCCGGTTTGGTCGGCAATTCAGATGCGCAGCAAAGCATCCCCCTAAAAAATGGAGACGAGAATTGGCGAGAAGTTACAGAGGCAGTGTTGCGAGCGGTGATTTCGTACGCTGGAAGGTTTCTAAAGATGTCGCTCTGCGAAGGCGCGTCCCTGAGTCGCTTGAGCATTAGTTTCTTGGTACGTTGACTCGGCGACCTAATAGCGCCAGGAGTCAACTTCCAACCCGTCAACGGCCACGGATTATAGCATACGGCCTGCTGCCGGATGGGCAAGGTGGGCGCGTGCAACTCGAACCAATCGCCCAACGCAACAATCCTCAAAGAAATCAACTATATGCAATTGGTGACTCGAATCGGTGCTGGCTTGCCTTCGCGCTTGAGCATTTTGGTTTGCCCTGAAACCAAACAACGCGTATGGCAGGACATTTGAATCGGCAGCTTGAAAATACATCCGTTCCGGCAAGAATTACACAGTTCGACATCAAGTTTAAACACACGTATTATGAACGCTTCTATGTTTAGTGAAGCTCACTCAAACATTGCGTCGGTTTAATGGCTGCAGGAAAAATCATTTCAATCCATCCAACCTACGGGATTCCGGGCGGCGAAGTTGTAATTGATTGTGCCGACTATGACACGTCGGATCCGGCAGTTTGTGCCGCCTCGTTTGGCGACACCGTGGCACCAATCGTCGCCGTAAGTCCAAGTCGCGTTTTGGCGATCATTCCCGACTCAAACAAACCAGGCGAAGTCGAAGTGAGGCTGCAAAGCGGCAGCAACCAAACGGAACCCGTAATGTTTACAGTGGCGAGGAAGTTGGCTGGAGATCTACATCCAGTGAGTAATCCTGCCTTTGACCCCGACGACGGCGCACTGTTTGTAACGCGTTCAGGATCTCGCGGTGAACAGTTGCCTGTTACTCTGTTTCGAATTGACGTCGGTGGCGAAGTCTCGGAGTTCTCTGGCGATATCACGAATCCGACTGCAATCGCATTTGCGCGCGACGGCCAGATGTACGTTTCGAGTCGCCTCGATGGAATTGTTTATAAGGTGACACCGTTTAAGGAGGCGGTTGAGTTTGCCCGCAATCTCGGCGTTGCGACCGGAATTGCTTTCGATTCAGACGGCGAAATGTACGTTGGCGATCGGACTGGTACGATCCACCAGGTCAACGGGATCGGAGAGGAGAAGTTGTGGGCTGAGGTCGAGCCCTCGGTTTCAGCCTATCATCTGGCGTTCGGACCTAATGAGGATCTGTTTGTGACTGGTCCAACCGTAACGAGTTTTGATTGCATTTGGCGTGTTAACCGCGACGCCAAAGTAAGTATCTTCTTCAAAGGGTTGGGCCGGCCGCAGGGACTCGCGTTCGATCGAGACGGCAATCTGTACGTTGCGGCATCATTACGAGGCCGGCGTGGCATTGTTCGGATAACTCCGGGCGGTGAGGCGGAGATCGTAGTCGCGGGAGTAAACCTCGTCGGTTTGGCATTCAGTGCCGGAGGCGATCTGGCCGTGACATCGATTGATTCAGTTTACAGTTTGCCAATGGGGATTAAAGGAACGTTGCTGTCGTAAATGGAATAGGACCTATAGGACCGATATGACCTATTTAAGCTGCATCGATTAACGATTTACCATTCACTATTCACTATGCTAAGTTGACCGATCTATTGATCCGTAATTAAGGCCGCTGCGAGTATTTGTTTGAGCGCTGATCTGATTCCACAATTAGTTATCTACATGGTCGTCCTGCTTCTGGCGATCTCAGCGCACGAAGCAGCCCACGCATGGATGTCTTATAAGTTTGGCGACGACACGGCTCGCCTGCTCGGCCGAATAACTCTTAATCCGGTCGCCCACACCGATCCCATCGGGACATTACTGATCCCAATAGCCAGTTTCGTTATCTCTCACATGAGTGGCCCGGGAGTTAACATTCCGCTAATAGGTTGGGGTAAGCCTACTCCAGTGAATCCGCTGCGGTGGCGCAACAAGGATCTTGCGAACGTGATGGTCTCGATTGCCGGCATTCTGGCGAACTTGACCATCGCTTTTATCGCACTAGTTGTCACTAAGGTTTTGATGCGTACCGGAGTTTTCGATGACACGACGCGAATGTCCGGACTGGGTGAACCATTGTGGATGTTGCTGACACAAACTCTGCTACTGAACGTATCGCTGGCGGTCTTTAATTTAGTACCAATACCGCCGCTGGACGGCAGTAAAGTCCTTTGGACCATTTTGCCTGACAGTCTGAAGCCGGCATTTGAAGCGCTGGAACGATTTGGATTCCTAATCCTGCTCGTTGCCATGCAGGCAGGAATTTTGAATGTTATCTTCAGGCCGGTCGTGAGGTTTGTCGTATTTCTGCTCTTCCTGTAACGCATAGCCGTCTACAATGCCAAAGAGAATCTTCAGCGGCGCACAGCCAACCGGAAACGTACACCTGGGCAATTACCTTGGAGCGCTGCGAAACTGGGTCAAGCTGCAACGCGAATACGAAAGCTTCTTTTGCATTGTGAATCTTCATGCACTGACGGTACCTCAGGACCCGGAGCTGCTGAAGCAAAAGACACGTGACCTTGCAAGGGTTTACCTGGCAGTTGGGATTGATCCGAACCTTTCTACCGTCTTCGTTCAGTCAGACGTGCCGGAGCATGCGCAGCTGACGTGGGTTTTGAACTGTGTGTCGCGCATGTCGGAACTCGAGCGAATGACCCAGTTCAAAGACAAAGCGCGTAAACAACAGGAAAATGTTTCCGTCGGGTTGTTCGATTATCCGGTGCTGATGGCATCGGATATTCTTCTCTATCAAACGGATCTCGTCCCCGTCGGAGACGATCAAAAGCAACATCTTGAATTGACTCGCGATCTCGCAATACGTTTCAACCGTGATTATGGGGAGACATTCAAAGTGCCCGACGCTTACATCCCAAAGGTCGGAGCTCGCATAATGTCTTTGTCGGATCCATCCAAAAAGATGTCTAAGTCTGACGATGATCCGCATGGTTGCGTTTTGCTGATGGACGACGCTGATACTATTCAGCGAAAATTCAAGCGCGCAGTGACTGACTCCGGAACCGAAATCAAGTTTGATCCTGCGCGGCCTGCGATTACCAACTTACTTGAGATTTTTCATTTAATTACTGATCGGCCAGCCGAGGACGTTGAAGAAAATTTTGCCGGCAAAGGATATGCGCAGCTCAAAGGCGAACTCGCCGACGTTACTATCGAGTTCCTACAGCCCATCCAACGATTGGTAAGAGAAATCTCCGAGGAACGACTTGATCAGATCCTTACTCTGGGAAAAGAAAAAGCGCGCACGATCGCAAAGCAAACTCTGCGGGAAGTTTTTGATCGGACAGGCCTGACTGGTACTCAGCACGCACGTAAATGACAGACGACGCACCAGACACATCAGCCGAACTTGCTGACGTATCCACCACTCCGTTGAATGTGGCGGGAGCGGTTCCCCAGATCGTCTCTGACGACGTTACTGATGACCTGAAGATTCAGCTCGGCGAATTTGAGGGACCACTGGATTTACTCTTGCACCTTATCCGGCAGGAGCAGGTGAGCATCTATGACATTCCGGTCGCGAGGATCACTGACGAGTATCTACACTATCTCGAGGCGATGCAGGAGCTCGACATCGCTGTGGCCGGTGACTTTCTCGTAATGGCGGCGACACTGATCGAACTTAAGACGAAAATGCTTCTGCCGCGAGATCCGCTCGCGCCCGCAACAGAGGAAGAAGACCCGCGTACAGATCTTGTTAACCAACTGCTCGAGTATCAAAAGTACAAGGCCGCGGCGCAGATGCTTTGGTCACGTGCGACGCTGGAACAAGCTGTTTTCAAACGTGCCGAGCTGGAGACGGACAAGAATAATCCGGAAGTAGCGGTGGGCGTCTTCGATCTTTTGAAAGTGTTTCAGGATATCCTGGCGCGCCACAAGGAAGAGGTGCTGTTAGAAATCGAGCGCGAAGAGATATCAATGGCCGAAATGCTCGAGCGACTTCGCAATATGGTGATGTCGGCAACAGAATTAAATCTTCGTGTGTTCTTCGAAAGGGCAAGGTCACGGCGCGAACTCGTGTTGGCTTTCTTATCGGTTCTGGAACTCGTTCGAACCACCGAGATAAGGCTGTTCCAACGAGAAACGTTTGGCGACATCATCGCCCGCGTTGCGGCTTGAGACCTGCGAAATTGAATCAACCTCTAATTCACCCCAGGCTTCAGCCTGGGGTTTGCGAGCGAATATGAAGAAGGAAACCGTTTCAACGGTTTCTGAGATTTGGTGAATAAATTACGACGCGCGCGCAGGTAAACCGTTGAAACGGTTTCTTTGCTCAATGTCACAGCTAGCCCCAGGCTGAAACCTGGGGAGAATGAGACAATGACTGATCAGGAAAACCAAGATCTTCAAGACTTAGCTGAATCCGCCGATCAAGCGGCCTTGAACGAAGAGGCAAGCCGTGAGTTAGCGGCGATGGTTGCGGAAAGCGAATCGTCCGATTCATCTGAAACCGATAGCGAACCTGACATTCCGGTCTACTCACCTAAAACTGACGCAGAGCGTGCGGCTATTATTGAAACTTTGATCTTTGTATCTGACGAGCCTCTGAGTGCGAAAGTTATAACCGATGTACTAAAGGAAGATCGTGAAGTGGTCGACCAGGCATTGACGAGACTTGCCGAAGAGTTCAATACACGTGATGGCGGGCTGCAACTCCGTGAAGTTGCAGGCGGTTGGCAGTTTGCTACTCGACCGGAGTATCACGAGCATGTTCGTGCGTTTCTGAAGACCAGACCGAGCGCGAAGCTTACAATCGCATCGCTTGAAACGCTTGCCGTGATTGCTTACCGCCAGCCCATCACTGTTCCCGAGATTCTTGAGATTCGTGGTGTGCAATCACCCTCAGCAATTAAGACCCTTCTCGATAAAAAGCTGATTGTCGCGAAGGGAAGAAAAGATACCGTCGGCAGACCCATGATGTACGGTACCTCAAAGGATTTCCTGCTGCAGTTTGGCATGAAGGACCTCAGCGAATTGCCGAGCGTTGAAGACTTTCATGATTTAAGCGGCGGTACGTAAGCCGTGCAGCAACGTCTCCAAAAACTCATTGCCACTGCGGGCCTCGCCTCAAGACGGCATGCCGAGGATTTGATCTCCTCAGGAAAAGTCACCGTCAATGGAGCCGTGGTTACTGAACTCGGAACCAAAGCAGATCCCACGCACGATCACATCAAGGTAAACGGTAAGCTCATCAACCCCCTCTTGGCTGCGCAACAGAAGTTATACGTGCTTCTGAATAAGCCACGTGGGTACTTATCAAGCGTTTCAGATCCGGAGGGTCGCCCGTTGGTAACGGAATTATTGCCCGCCTCTCTGGGACGGATATATCCAGTCGGACGGCTCGATTTCAACACCGAAGGCCTGTTGCTTCTTACAAACGACGGCGACTTTGCGAACTTCATTACGGCCGCTCGAAACCGTGTCGAGAAAGTTTACGAGGTTAAAGTCAAAGGTCTGCCTCCGGAAGCTGCGGTTGAAAGGCTGCGTCGCGGCGTGGTCCTTGACGATGGCACGCGAACCGCTCCTGCTCAGATTAAGCGGCTTGACGAAACTGCGACCAATACATGGTTCGAGATCTCATTGCACCAGGGACGGAATCAACAGATCCGGCGAATGTTTGATCTGATCGGATATTCGGTCTTGAAGTTACGACGAGTTCGTATCGGTTTCCTGCTCGACGAGAAGCTGAAGCCAGGACACTGGCGGTTGTTGTCAACTTTTGAGGTAAAAAGACTGATGAAACCGCTCGAGCACAAGAGGAAAGCGCGAAGAGTTCCTCGATAGCATGAGCTACTCAGATTCATCCACCTGGGTTTTAGTCAAAACAGAACGCGAGAGGCGCCCGCTACTGATCAGGTTCCGACAGTTTCCAGGTGGTTTGCCAAGAGCCACATATTCACAACGCATAAGCATAGTTTGGAAGTTGTCTGACCCAGATGAGAATGGTTTGCCCAGCGACGAAGAATTCGACAAATTAGCAGCCTTCGAGGATCGTGTAATGGCAGCTGTTGAGCACGATCAGCACTCTATTTTTACCGTTATGCTGAGTGGTAATGGAGAAAGCGAGTTTGTGTTCTATACGGCAGACGTCCCTGGTTTCATAGAGCGACTAAGAAGCATGCCGCAGGAGGTGGAGCGCCATCCGATCTCCATTCACCAATACGACGATTCGAATTGGACCTATTTCGAAGCGGTCATACCTGAAAACTGTCGAGATGAGATAAGAGGCAAGGAGCAAGACTGATAGGGCAATTCTGTAATCCTACTCGCTAAGGTTAGAATCAGTGTATGGAGTTTGAATTAACTGAAGAACAACAACAGATCAAGATGAGCGTGCGCGAATTCGCCGAATCGGAAATCGCGCCACACGTCATGGAATGGGACGAATCGCAACATTTTCCGGCCGAGTTGCAACCCAAGCTCGCCGAACTCGGATTGCTCGGTGCGCTTTTCCCGGAAGAATACGGCGGAGCCGGAATGGGTTATGTCGAGTACGCCACAATCATCGAGGAGTTGTCGCGAGTTGATGGGTCAGTTGGCATATCCGTAGCCGCGCATAACTCCTTGTGTTCGAATCACATTTTTCAGTACGGCAGTGAAGAGCAGAAGCAGAAGTTTCTGGTCCCGCTTGCGCGTGGCGAACACCTTGGTGCGTGGGGACTAACGGAACCGAGCGCAGGGTCAGACGCCTCCGGTACAAAAACCACTGCAGCACGCAAAGATGGTGGCTGGATTGTCAACGGTACTAAGAACTTTATTACACACGCCATACATGCTGACACTTGCGTGGCCATGGCAGTGACCGATCGTGCAAAACGTAGCAAGGGTATCTCCGCATTTGTTTTTGAGAAAGGCATGCAAGGCTTTTCGCCTTCGAAGAAGGAGAACAAGCTGGGCTTGCGTGCTTCAGAGACCGCCAGCGTTGTCTTCGAAGATTGTTTTGTGCCGGACGAGAATATGCTGGGCGAAGAAGGTATGGGTTTTGTAAATGCGATGGAGATCCTTGACGGTGGTCGAATCTCAATTGCCGCGTTGGGCGTTGGTATCGCTCAGGGTGCGTTCGAGTCAGCTATTCGCTACGCCCAGGAACGACAACAGTTCGGGAAACCGATCGCGGAGTTTCAGGCGATTCAATTTAAGTTGGCCGACATGGCGACGCAAATCGATGCTGCCCGGTTGTTGATGTACAGAGCAGCATGGATGAAAGACAACGGAAAGAAAACTACAAAACAATCGTCAATGGCTAAGTTGTTCGCTTCGGAGGTCAGCGTTAAGGTTTGTGAGGATGCGATTCAAATCCACGGCGGATACGGGTACACCAAAGACTACCCCGCAGAGAAGTATTGGCGTGATTCCAAGCTCTGCACCATTGGCGAAGGTACTTCCGAAATCCAACGAATCATTATTGCCCGCGAGTTGTTGCGACACGCCTGAAGCCATCGCTACACATGCCATCTAACGAACTGAGCTTGATCAATCGAGTTAAGAGCGGAGATGCAGCCGCCGTGGCGCGGGTGATCTCCAAGGTTGAAGATGGCGCTGCGGACTCGGCAGAGTTGATGAAACAGATCTATCAACTCTCGCGCGGGGCCGTCGTAATCGGAATCACGGGAGCACCTGGGGCGGGCAAGTCGTCGCTCGTTGATAAGTTGGCAATGCTTTACAGAGGACGCGGCGATCGGGTTGGCATTGTCGCAGTGGATCCGTCAAGTCCGTTCTCTGGCGGTGCAATCTTGGGCGATCGTATCCGAATGCAGACGTTGGGACTCGATCAAGGTGTGTTTATTCGATCAATGGCCACGCGCGGTAACCTTGGTGGCTTGGCCCGCGCGACCGTTGATGCAGTAGCGATACTAGATGCGGCTGGCTACGGAAAGATAATTGTCGAAACTGTGGGGGTCGGGCAGGACGAAGTCGAGATAGTGAAGGCCGCGGATGTGTCCGTCGTGGTGCTCGTGCCCGGCATGGGTGACGACATTCAGGCGATAAAGGCGGGCATAATGGAGATCGGCGATGTATTTGTCATCAACAAAGCCGACCGCGACGGTGTTTATGCCACCGAAAAGGAGTTGGAATCGCTGTTATCGCTGGCAAGTCGAGGCGACGGCTGGAAACCGCCGATAGTAAAGACAATCGCAACTGAGAATCGCGGCATCGAAGACCTGGCGGAGGCAATTGACCGCTTTAGCGAGGCACAACGAGGAACAACAATGAGTGGCACGCGCCGGCGAGCGATTGCGCGTTGGAGGATAGTCGAATTACTGAGGGAGCGGCTTTTGGCTCAAGCCGTGGGTTCGCCTGAGTCTTCCGCTACATTGGAACGGCTGGCCGATGAAGTTGCAACGCGGCGCCGAGACCCTTATTCTGCCGTAGATGAAATCATTCAGGGACTTGGGCAGTAATCCGACAGCGGGTCTCTGACGCGGCTATGAAACTTGATCATATAGGCCTCGCGACAAGACAACTGGACGAAGGATTAGCTCTTTGGCGCGACGCTCTGGGATTGGAAGTCGACGCGACAGAGGAGATCTCCGAGCAAGGTGTCCGGGTTGCAATGCTAGCCATCGGCGACACGCATGTTGAATTGTTGGAACCGTTATCCCCAGAATCGCCAGTCGGAAAGTTTTTGTCCAAACGGGGACCGGGAATTCATCACGTTGCAGTCGCCGTTGAAGACATCCACGCGTCTTTGGCAGACCTCAAAAGACGAGGAGCAAGGTTAATTGACGAAACACCGCGACTCGGTGCGCGCGGATGTTTGGTAGCTTTTATACATCCATCAGCGACAAATGGTGTCCTGCTGGAATTGGTGCAGCATCAATAGGTTTTAGAAAGGAAAGCATTTTGACCTCTACACGCAAAGCCATGGTCGCGGCTGCGGTCGCGATCCTTTTTTCCGCCGGTTTGATTTACTGGCAAGTTAAGGCCAGGAAAGCAGAGGCAGTAAATCTCTCAGCTGAGGATATGACGATTATCGCCGAAGATCAGTCGCCGCAAATCAGAGCGCGCCTGGCTATGGATGAAAAAGCGCGGAAGGATTTCGCGAAGGACGTTCAACGTATCCTGGCTGTCGCAGAAGAGGCGCACAATAGTGGCGTTGACGGCACTCCGGAAATGCGGCGGCAGCTGGAATTTCAACGCGCCCGTGTCTTGGCCCAGTTCTATTTTGAAGAACATGGACAGAAGGGCGGTGGCGACATCACTGATCAGGAAGTAGCAGATTACTTCAAACAGCCAATTAACCAGGCGAAGTTTGATCAGATGATTAATGACGCCAAGAAACAAGATCCTCAATTTGGCGCTCAGGAGATTCCGCAAGAACAGCTCGACATGATCAAACAGAACCTCGGTCGAATCTATATCGCTGAGGAAAAAGCCCAGACGCAGGGATTGGATCGAAAACCGCAGGTTAGATTGCAGATTCTGTTGCAACGCGCGCGAGTCATGGCCCAGAAATACGCGGTCGACAAACTTCAGGAGAAATTAAAGGCGAGCGACGCGGAGGTCGACGCGTACCTCGCAAGTCACCCAGAACTTGACACGGATAAGAAACGACGGGCGCAAGCGGAGGAAGTTTTGAAGCGCGCACGAGCGGGAGAAGATTTCGCAAAACTGGCGAAGGAATTTTCTACCGATGGCAGCAAAGATAAAGGTGGTGACCTCGGTTGGTTTGGACCAGGAGACATGGTTCCGGAATTTGAGAAGGCTGCATACGCGCTGAAGCCTGGTGAGATCAGCGACATAGTTCAAAGCAAATTCGGATTCCATATCATCAAGCTTGAAGAGCGCAAGACGGAAACGCTGAACGGTAAAGCCGTAGAAAAAGTCCACGCGCGTCACATTCTCTTTAGCGAGGCAAACGACAACCCGTTCGGTCCGCCGCAGACGGGGCGTGATAA
>DATBSH010000326.1:0-15579 GCA_036559885.1 Pyrinomonadaceae bacterium | reverse complement strand
GCTGAGCTGGTGCAAACAGACGTTACGGTACTTGATAAGAACGGCCGTTTTGTCGAGGGACTTCGGCCTGAGCAGTTTGAGTTACTAGTAGATGGGAAACTCCAGACCATCTCCTTTTTTGAACAGCTTGTCGCTGGAACTCGCAGGGAAGCCGCAATTATCGCAGGCCGCACCGATCACGGTCCCGAAGCAAATGAGACAACGGTGCCGGCCCGTTTTGACCGCGGTCGGACCATATTTTTCTTCATCGATGACTTTCACTTAACGCCGGGTAGCTTGACGCGCACGCGGGAGGCGCTGCAGCGGTTTGTGACGGACAAGATGGGAACCGCTGACTTGATCGCAATCACTACCGCAAGTGGCCAGTTGGGATTTCTGCAGCAACTAACAAATGACAAGACGGTGTTGAATCTCGCAATCGAGCGACTTAAGACGCGGTATCGTGACGTGTCTGATATGGGAGACCCGCCAATGACCGAATATCAGGCTTACGCCATCGAACAGAACCACACAGACGTGAAGGAACTCTTCATCGAAAAGACATGTGCGGGAACTCTCCACGTCAAACCTGACTTGTGCACTGGAGCCGGGATGACGAATTACGCCGTGCTCGACGAGGATAACACCCGGTCTGATCGTCGTGGGTCGACTAGTGGAAGCCGTAGCTCGAGCCCGAGCGCAACGGCCGTCAATATGTGGAGATGGAGGGCAGAGAGTATTGTAAAGTCGCGTGCTCAAAGGGTCACCCATGAGGCAACGCAGGTAACTTTAGTGACGCTTTCATCTTTGGAGAGCCTCATTCGTAGAGCAGCAGTTTTGCCTGAACGGAAGTTGATTATTTTTGTTTCCGACGGGTTTTTCATCAATTTTGTTTCTTCAACACAAGGTTACGACTTACGCCGTCTAACGGATGCAGCTACCCGCACTGGAACAGTTATTTATACGGTTGAGGCCCGCGGTCTCACTTCGGGACTGACCGATGCAACTAGGTCCGGTATGTTCGACCAGTCCGGACGACTGGCCCGGATCAATCTTTCTGAAATTCTGGCTGCGCAACAGCCGCTTTACAATCTGGCTGCCGAGACGGGCGGACAGGCGTGGATCAACTCAAACAATCTGGACGCAGGTATTACCCAGGCAATCACCGAAACCTCATCCTATTATCTTCTCGCCTGGCGTCCCGAAACTACTGAGATAGCGAAAGACCGCTTTCGGCGTATACAGGTAAACGTAAAGGACCGTCCGGATTTGACAGTGCGCGTACGCAGCGGCTTCTTTGCCGACGATCCCACGGCCCCCAGACCACCTAATGCTTCCGATGCGATCGCCGGAATGTCAGTAGACGATCAATTGATGAGGGCGATTCGCGCTAGCTATCCGAGTCGGGGAATACCGGTAATTCTCTCACTGGGATACATGGATAAGCCGGAGGAGGGTCTTATGTTGGCTGCCTCCGTGCAAATCGAGCGACCACTTGGCAATAGCCAAGAGGCAAAAGGAACCGGTGATGCGGATTTGGATTTGATGGGCGTCGTCAGTGACGACAGTGGCAACATCCTGACTAGTCAGAAACAGAAGCTAACTATTCCAGCGAATCTAACTGCTAATGCCGCGTCAGTCGTGGTCACATTTCAGTTCCCAAAACTCGCGCCGGGACTTCGTCAGGTGCGGATTGCTGCGCGTGATAGTAAATCTGGGCGCGTCGGAAGCACATCTCAATGGATCGAAATCCCAAAGCTTAATCAAGGCAATCTTTCACTGAGTAGTGTTTTTCTTACCGAAGCCGCACCTAATGACTCACCGCAAAAAGCGAAAATAAAACCGGATGCGCGTTTCAGCAAGACAGCAAAATTGCGATTCCGGACCTACGTCTACAACGCGGCGATCTCCGCTTCGAGTCAAAATATCAGTATGCAGTTAGAGTTCAGGCGTGAGGGTCAGATGCTGATTCAAACGCCACCCATATCCGTGACGACGCAAGGAGTAAAGGACCTTGCGCGAATTCCCGTAGACGGCGAGTTTCCCCTGCAGGATTTCCCCACAGGACGATACGAACTAACTATCATAGTTACAGATCTCTCAACGAAGAAGAATGCTTCGCAGCGCGTTAAGTTCGTCATTGAATAAGTTTGACAGGACATTTCCTTCTGATACTGTCAGTCGCTAACCCGCCGTTCGCGCCCAAGCTCCAGAAGATGCCCGAGCTTCTCTTTCTTTGTACGAAGGTATCTCTCCGCTTTCTCAGAAGAATCAACCTCAATAGAAACTCTTTCCACTATCTTCAAACCCGCTTCCTCGAGCGCCTGAATTTTTAGCGGGTTATTCGATATCACTCGAACCTTGCAAAGGCCAAGATCGAAGAGAATCTCTGCACACTGACGGTACTCTCGAAGGTCTACGGCCAAGCCAAGCCGCACATTTGCCTCAACTGTGTCAGCACCTTGATCCTGCAGGGCGTAAGCCCGAATCTTATTGACTATGCCTATACCCCGTCCCTCTTGCTGCTGATAGACAAGGGCGCCACGACCCTCCTGTTGAATCATCTGCAAGGTGCGATGCAGCTGTTCTCCACAGTCACATTTCGTCGACCCGAATACGTCTCCGGTAAGGCATTGTGAATGGATGCGGACCAGGGTCGGAATGTCCTGCCGCATATCTCCCTTGAATAGTGCGACAAATTCCTCGTTGCTGATTAAAGACCTGTAGCCGGCTATCTGAAAGTCACCCCATTCAGTCGGTAAAAAGGCGACGGCAACCCGCTCGACAGTCAGGTTTTCTTTAACTTTGTCGCAACAGGTTCCGGCCGTATTCTCCATTGAAGTTCTCCGCAAAATCACTTGATTCATTTTGGCTTAGGAAAGTGATTAGCGGGCAATTATAGGAATTAGGTCCGACCGTAACAAGCGACGTGCTCGATTCCGTCCGGTTTCGTGCGGTGGTGAATTCCGGTTTTGCGGTCAAAACAGGCGGCGAAGCCGAACCATCTCACTTGTTCGAGTTACCCTAGTCAGCGGGCGTAATTCCTGACAATATGCAACCGATGCAGTGTCTGGGGCGTGTGAGCTATGGGTGGGATAAGGATTTGCGATAATTCGATTCCGACGTGTATTCTCTTTCCAACACGCGCCCGTTATTCCCTTTGACCGGCCGAGGAAGTTCCGTAGTGGCTAATAATCTCAATCTGGCTTCGAAGCCCTTTAATAATCACCTGCTGCCATGGCTATTGACAGCGGTCGTGCTGTTTATCTCTATGATTGGCCTCTTAATCGTGGTGCGTTACACCTTGGACGGAAGACGGCAAGCGGCGGCGATTCAGATCGATATTAACAACCTAAGGAACCAGGAACAGGCTCTACTGAAAAACGCGAAAGAAGTTAAGGAGTCGATGACGCCGGAGCAGTTACAGGCGCTTCAGGGGGCTCACCAGCTCGTAGATCGAAAGCGATTCTCGTGGACGCGGCTGTTGGCGGATCTTGAGGCGGCGCTGCCTGCAAACGTTCGAGTGACACGCATCGCCGTACGCGATGTTGGTTTACAAGGCGATCAAATGCTTGCCGAGTTGGATCTGGCGGTATTCGCCAAGGGCTCAACGTCCGTCACCGAGATGATTTCTGACATGGATCGCGCCGGCGTATTTCACGCTGAGCTGCGTGTGCAGAATCTTCAGAAAGGCCGTGGTGAGAGTGGGACGGAATATGAGCTGTTCGTCGTCTATCGACCGCGCGCCGGTTATGCGACTGAGAACGTTGCGGCTATTCAGAATCAAGGAACACGGGCTGAGACTGCGCGATGAGTAACGAACCAACTTCACCGCGGACCGTTAGGACAGACGTCGCCACGCGACTGAGTAGTTACGTCTCCTCGAGACGGAGTGGCATGTTTGGTATTGCTGAGATCATCGCTCTAACCGTGAGCTGCCTGATCCTCCTGATCGTGATATTCAGCTATCTCTACTTCATGTTACCCGCGCGATCGCGAGTCACGTCTCTGACAGCTGAACGCGCGCAACTGCAGACTAACCTAAAAAAGTCGCAGGACATTCTTACTCGCGACAAAAACACGCAAGACACCGTTCGTCGTATCACTGACAGTCTTTACAATTTCGAGAACGTGAGCCTACAGCGAGAAGACGAGGGGCGCATGGAGCTGTATAACCAGTTGAATCAGCTCATAGTGAAGAATGGTCTCCGCAACACATCGGGGCCAACTTATACGCCGCTCGATCCCCTGGGTTCAAAGACAACGCCCGGCAAATCAACAAGCACTAAATGGCAGACAGCTTATCCGGGCATCGCAGTGGCTGTTACGGTTGAAGGTCCGTATCAGAATCTACGACAGTTTATTAAGGACATAGAGCGAAGCAAGCAGTTTGTGATCATCAACGAGGTAGAACTTCAGCGCGCCACTCAAAGCGACGCTGCCGCTACGGTAGCAACCGGGGAGGGCTCCGGAACCCGGACTTCCCTCGTAAGCCTACAGTTGAGCATGGCTACGTATTTCCAGCGGTCGGGAACAACATTGCCCACCAGTCAGGAACAGTGAGATGGAAATTGCTGATTTAAGTAAGCCTGGCGAAAAGAAGAAGCTGATCTGGGCCGCGATTCTCGGCGTCGTGGCGATCATCTTACTCTGGTGGACCTTCTTCGGGTTTGGGAAGAGTTCTCCCTCTGTTAGTCCAACGGCGCGGCCTGCAATCACTCAAACGTCGACTCGTGGTAATCAGCGTCCGAACACTCAGGCCGATCCGTCACAGCAACTGAACGATTTGATAGCTACCCTAAGTGATGTGCCCACGCCAACCGTCAACACGAACGTTCCGGATGCAAGACGCAACATCTTTGCGTTTTTCGTACCGCCGGCGTCAACACAGAAAGTTTCTGAGGCACCGCCGTCAACGCCTACGCCGACTCCGCCTCTGCTACTAGCGTCTGTGTCGCCGTCGAACGTCTATGCTCGAACAGCTGAATTCACACTGGAAGCGTCAGGAGATAAGTTCACGCCCGAGGTTCGAATCTACGTCGACGGTCGGGAGTTACAAACCAGGTATCGAGGTCCCCAGCAGTTATCAGCGACGATCCCTGCCGCTATCATCTCGAATCCGGGAACACGAACAATTGCGGCGCGATCAAGTGACGGCCGTCTGTATTCCAACTCACTGCCTCTGAGTGTTGCTCCACCCCCAACTCCAAATTACAACTACATTGGTCTGATCAGTACACGTACTCATGTCGACATCGCTCTGCTCCAGGACTTGAACACTAAGGCAATCGTGAATGCTCAGCGTGGAGATATCCTCGGCGGTAGATTCCGCCTTACGAGTATTGCCGACAGGGAATTAGTGTTCGTGGATACGACTCTGAAGATCAAGCATATGCTGGCGATGACTGAAGGTGACAAAGCCTTGGGCTCCCCTCTATCTCGCCCAACTCCGCGCGTTGATGCCGAAGATGATGAACCGCACTAGGCCTGAACCACACCACAAGATATTAGGGTCGCGGTTTTACAAGTCGAGCGCGGCTCGAACGACGAATATCGACACTGAGAGGTCCTCGGAGGGGGGATACACCACAGTCGCGCTCCTTGCGTTCATGACCATCCTGGCGATCTTCGCGATGGCCGCCGCCCCTCGAATTCAACAACAGGTACTACGCGAACGCGAGAAGGAAGCGATCTTTCGTGGTGAACAGATCGCTGACGCGATACGAGCTTATTATCGGAATCGTCGGGCGATGACCGGCACGGTTGGAGATCAAGCGCTTCCTACATCGATGGACCAGTTACTGCAAGGTGTGCCGATCCAAGGTGCTGCAAAGAACCGTCAGATCTTGCGCCCGAGTGCTGCGAAGGATCCACTGTCGAAGGATGGAGAGTGGCGATTCATTGCTCCGCGGGCTGAAGCATTAGTTGAATTTCAACAGTCAGTAATGCTTTATGCGGGCAACGTGCTGCCGGTTCCGCGTGACCAGCAAATGATGCAGTTACAACAGTTAGCTGCTCCTCAAATAATCACGATCTCGAATCTCGGCGGCACGTCAAATCGTGGTAGCGGCTCTTCAGCAGGCGACACAACGAGTGGTCCATTCGTTGGTGTCGCAAGCAGTAACAAGACCAAATCAGTTCTCACCTACTATGGCATCGAGTCGCATGATCAATGGATCTTTACTCCCCTGTTTCGTAATTGATCACTTCACCAAATTTCATTTCTGATCATTCACAATCACAGCTCAGTCATTTCGAAAATCAAAAACTCGTTCATGTCTCATCATCAACTTCACTCACGCAATTGCATAGATGTGAGCGTCACGACTGACGTCATCAACAGCACCACGGAGTGATTCTGTGGCGAGAATTCGACCGCGTGAGCCGTCAAAAAATATTTCAGCGTCGAGTAATAAGTTATTGACATCTGTGGCAATTACGTTTATATAGCAAGATGTTGTGCGCCGTTTACTCTAGCCCACAAGAGCGAAGCACACACAGTATCTTGTGGTCATGCAGAAACCGAAACTAAACTAGAAAGAAGGAGCACATAGAAGCTATGGCAACTAAAAAAGGTGGAAAGAAGTCCGCAGCGAAAAAGGGTGGTGGCAAGAAGGGCACGAAGAAGGGCGGAACCAAGAAAGCCGCCAAGAAGAGATAGCGCGAACCAGCAGGTCACAGCAAGAACCTTCCACCGGCGCACACAAACATCTGAGGGCTACAACGCCTTTAAAAGGAACGACGAGTACTTCAATCGAAGCTCGTCGTTCCTTTTTGTTTCCTATCATCATTAAGTGCCTGTAACATCGCTCCTGTGATTAGGGTTGCGCTCGTAGAGCCGGAAATTCCCCAGAACACCGGAAACATCGCTCGCCTGTGCGCCGCTACAAACACTCCCCTTCACATAGTGGGAGCGACAGGCTTTCGACTAGACGACAAAGCGGTGAAGAGAGCCGGCCTGGACTATTGGGATCAGGTCGAACTACGACGACATCCAAACCTGTCTGCTCTAAAGAGCGCCCTTCCTAATACTCGGTTTGTCTATCTCACAACCAAAGCCGAGCGTCGTTACGTTGATTGGTGCTTCACGATCAACGACTGCCTTGTGTTTGGCCGAGAAACGCGTGGGCTACCAGTCGAGTTACTGCAAGAGAATTGGACCCATTGCCTTAAGATTCCCATTCTCAATCCAAATGTCAGGAGCCTGAATCTCGCGAATTCCGTAGCGATTGTTCTGTACGAGGCCCTTCGTCAGACAGAGCAGCTCGGTTAGTCGGCCCGCGACTCTTTGGAGTGCGGTGACTTGTCATAGCTTTCAAACGTCTGCGACTTGTCGCACCCGTTACTACATGCGGCAGCAAGCTGTGGCAGACCAAAGCGGCGACAAGTCGCCGCACTCCAAAATCGATCATCAGGTGCTAAGATGGTTTTAATCACCTGAGGACAATTAAAGGATTATGCGGGAGCAACAGAACATTCGGAACATCGCCATCATCGCGCACGTCGACCACGGGAAGACGACGTTGGTGGATGCAATGCTGCGTCAGTCAGGCACGTTTCGAGAGAACGAACAGGTTCGGGAGCGAGTGATGGACTCCATGGATCTCGAACGGGAGCGCGGCATCACAATCATGGCGAAGAATACCGCTGTTCGTTATCGCGATGTAAAGATCAACATCGTGGACACGCCCGGCCACGCCGATTTTGGAGGCGAAGTTGAGCGGGTGTTGAAGATGGTTGACGGTGTAATGTTGCTGGTCGATGCGGCTGAGGGTTGTTTGCCCCAAACCCGTTTCGTGCTTCGAAAAGCACTTGAAGCGCGTTTGCCGGCCATCGCAGTAGTCAACAAGATCGATCGCAGCGACGCGCGTCCCGCCGAAGTGGTCGACGAAATCTACGAGCTATTTCTGGATCTCGACGCTACCGACGAGCAGATAGATTTTCCAATTCTGTACTGCATCTCACGCGAAGGAGTCGCTAAACGAAAGCTCGAGGATCATTCTAATAATCTCCAACCTCTGTTCGAGCAGATAGTGCAGACGATTCCACCACCAAAGGAAATTCGATCTGACAGTCTTCAGCTGCTAGTCGCGAATCTTGATTACAACGATTACGTTGGTCGACTTGGGATTGGACGAATCTTCTCGGGCGAGATCAACGTCGCCGATCAGATCGCCGTGTCAAAACCTGATGGGTCGATTCAGAAAACACGGGTGTCGCAGCTGTACGTGTTTGAGGGGTTGAAACGCGAACCTGTGACGCGCGCGTCGTTGGGGGAGATCGTTGCTTTGGCAGGCATCGAAAATATTCAGATCGGCGATACAGTCACTTCCGTTGACAACCCGCACTCGCTGCCGGCAATCGCCGTAGACGAACCAACAATCGCAGTAATCTTTGGCGTCAATAACTCGCCATTTGCTGGTCGAGAAGGAAAGTTCGTCACGTCGCGCCAGGTAAAGGAACGTCTCGACAAGGAAATTCTTGGAAACGTAGCCATCCGTGTCGAGGAGACAGAATCGCCCGATCAGTTCAAAGTCTCCGGCCGCGGCGAACTGCAACTGGCGATACTCATCGAGATGATGCGGCGTGAAGGCTACGAGCTACAGGTTTCAAAGCCAGAAGCGATTACCAGGCAGGTTAATGGAAAGACGTTGGAGCCGATCGAGGCGGTCGTGGTCGATTGTCCAGACGAATTCATCGGTGTCATAACCGAAGCGCTTGGAAGGCGTAAAGGACAGATGACGCGAATGGTCAATCACGGCACTGGACGGGTGCGCCTGGAATTCGAAGCCCCTTCTCGCGGTCTGATCGGCTTCCGTAATGAATTTCTCACTGAGACTAAGGGAACAGGACTCCTGAACACCATGTTTTTGCGCTGGGGTGATTGGCAGGGTGCACTTCGCGGGCGCGCGACTGGTTCATTGGTTGCGGATCGGACGGGTGAAACGACAACCTACGCGCTTTACAACTTGCAGGAACGTGGAACGCTTTTCATTCGCCCCGGCACAAAGGTGTACGAGGGGATGATAATGGGCGAGAACGCACGGGCTGTCGACCTTGACGTAAATGCAGTCAAGGAAAAGAAACTTACCAACATGCGTGCTTCGACCGCAGACGAAGCTATGCGTTTGGTTCCGGCGAAAGAGCTGTCGCTCGAACAAGCGCTCGAGTTCATTTCGGATGATGAGTTAGTGGAAGTGACGCCGCAAACAATCCGTTTACGCAAGCGGGTCCTCGCCGCGAACATGCGACCCAAACGAAAAGACAATGAAGAGTAGCACCGCTTTATGATCGACCTTCCTAAGGTTTATCCAATCACCGACATCAAAATCTCTGGTTTGTCGCATGCCGATCAGCTCGCAGAGCTCAGTGTCGGTGGCGCCACGTTTGTTCAATTGCGCGAAAAGAACTTGTCGCCTGTAGAGTTCTTTCATGAAGCGACTGCTGCAGTCGAATTGGCTAGAAGCCGCAATGTGCGCGTGATAATCAACGATCGAGCTGACATCGCGTTTGCGTTGCGCGCCGATGGAGTACATCTGGGACAAGACGATTTACCCCCCGAGGCGGCGCGGAAAATCCTCGGGAATGATGCGATCATCGGCTTCTCTACGCATAACCTGGCACAAGCGCGCCGGGCCACGTCATTGCCAATCGATTACCTGGCGATAGGACCCATCTTCCCTACTGGCACCAAGTCGGATACAGAACCAGCAGTGGGCTTGAAGGGCCTCCACGTCGTTCGTGAAGCTGTCGGAGATTTTCCGATTGTTGCGATAGGCGGGATTACGCTAGCCTCGGCACCGGCCGTCCTCGATGCGGGCGCGACGTCGGTGGCTTTGATCAGCGCACTGCTTTCGGACCCGCATTCCACAGCAGAGATGCTCCGAAACCTATTAGCAACGTTAAAATGGCCCCAGATAAACTTGCCGAACTAAGAGCTGGCGCACAAAATATTTAGCTTGCGTTAATCGTTGTTATGCGCGAGAATCGTCAGCGGTTTGGGAAGTCTCACCACGTCCCTGTCCATCCTCCGCAAGTTGCTGTCTAGACCGTCCGTTTTTCCGGAGTTTCCTTTCGTAATGAGCTTCTTCGATCTGCCGCCGATTATCGAGCGCATGCTGCTCGTCTCAGACAAGATTAGCGATCTTAACTTTTCTGTTGGACAACATCCCCAAGTTGAGATTAACGGCAAGCTGACCCCTGTTCAGCCCTTGGGGATGCAGAAACTCTCCCCTTATCAAACCGAGGTCATTGCCTTAACGCTTTTGCATGGGAACCCGGAAGCCGCCGAAAGATTAGCCAAGACCGGGACTGCTGACCTCAGCTACTCACTACCGTCGAGGGCGCGTTTTCGGGTCAATATCTTCCAGCAGCGTGGCGTTTATTCAATAGTGATGCGCGTCATACCGACGGACATCCCGACTTTGGCCAGCCTCGGATTGCCATCACATCTCACCGACATCGCCGAGCTGAGGAACGGGCTTGTGTTAGTGACTGGTCCCACGGGTTCCGGAAAAAGTTCAACCCAAGCCGCCATTATCGACATCATCAACGAGAAGAAGCATTACCACATCGTGACGATTGAGGATCCAATCGAGTACCTGCACCTGCATAAGAACTCAACGATAAATCAACGCGAAGTCGGTCACGACACGAGAGACTTCCCGTCGGCTCTTCGCGCTTCATTGCGTCAGGCTCCCAAGGTGATCTTGATCGGTGAAATGCGCGACTTCGAGACTACCGAGATTGCGATGGAAGCTGCAGAGACTGGTCACCTCGTACTGTCGACGCTCCACACCATCGATGCGTCCAAAGCCGTTGACCGCATTATCGGTTTGTATCCTAAGAACGAAGAACCGGTGATCAGAACGCGGCTGGCTCAGACTTTTCGCTACATCATTTCGCAACGCTTGATTCCCAGAGCTGATGGGCAAGGTCGGGTTGCCGCAATGGAGATCCTTCGGTCGAGTCCGCGTTCGCGCGAATACATCGAGGCCGGCGAAAGCGACGGTAAGTCGCTGCTCGATGCGATGCGTGATGGCAAGCTTGATGGCATGCAAGACTTCGACGGCGTCATTAAAGATTTGATCGAGTCAAAAACTATCACGCTGGAAGATGGACTCGCATTTGCTACGAACCAAAACAACTTATTGTTGTCGTTGAAGGGAATGACCGCCGCGGAAGACTTCATTCGGCACGACGGTGAAAATATGCCCGTTAGTGCATTCTCAGAATCGAATTCAATGCTCGGCTTAATTGAATAGCAGCTCGCACTTCTTCCATAGACATGATCATCGTTTGTCCAAGCTGTTCCACGCGTCTTCAGATCGACGATGTAAAAGCACCGTCAAAACCGTTCACTGTTCGCTGCCCGAAATGCGGCAACAACATAAACTCGAGTTCTATGAGTCCCGCGTCTGAGCAAAGCGGCTTGGCCCTCGGCGAGTCTCCATCGACAGAGCGCCAGCGGCTCAATCTTTCGCGTTCCGCACCGGTTTTTGAACTTGAACCAAAGGCTGAAGAGCCGGTGGAAGATCCTTCAGCTAACGAAGCGGTAACAATGCTTTTGAAGTTATTGCGTAAGTCTGGTTCTAACTTAAAAATGGAAGACTTCGAAGATGCGAATTCCTTTAGACGAAAGGCACTCGTATGCGCCGGCGAAGCCTCTCGCGAAAGCATTGCCCGCTGTTTGGCAGAAAATAACTATCGAGTCTTTGTCGCTGACGAAATCGGCGAGGCAATGGAGACAATGCGTTCTGGTGAATTGCAGCTCGTACTACTTGAGCCTCAATTCGATCCGACCGACCAGGGAGCGGCATTTGTCGTTCGTGAGATAAATACGCTACGAGCCGCGCAACGTCGCCGGCTGTTTTTTGTCCTTCTTTCTCCCACACTGCGGACGATGGATGCTCACGCGGCCTTTCTAAACAACGCGAATGCGATTGTTAATCTGGCTGATTTGGAAGACCTGCCACACATTCTGGACGTCGCGTTTCGTGAGTACAACGAATTATATAAAGACTTCAACAGCGCACTGAGCCTTTCGGCTTTGTAGACAGCGCAAAGAAGCTGAAGTTTTCCTTAGATACAGCATTTGTTTTCAGAGCGTTTTCCGTGCAGAATCTGCGCACTTCATTTCAAGGAGAAGCGCGCGAGATGAAACGAGTATCGTTCTCAATACTGTTTACGGTGTTGCTTTTTGCAGGCTGTAAGAGGAATGAGACTGTGCAGGAAACTCAACCGACTTCCTCACCGACAAGTGCCGGACAGCCAGTGACCGGGAGTTCGCCCTCGACTGCAAATGCTAGCGAAACAAAGGCGAAGACTGACGCATGTTCACTGCTGACGACTTCGGACATTCAGTCTGTTCAGAACGAGGCTGTGAAAGAGACGAACGCCAGTGGATCGTCGCAGGGTGGCTTTAGTGTTTCGCAGTGCTTCTTTACGCTGCCAACGTTCACGAAGTCAATCAGCTTGCAGGTAACGCAACGCGCAGATGGAGCTGGAGGCCGCGATCCAAGAGAATTTTGGACAGCCACATTTCATCGCGAACGCGAAGCTGAGAAGGATCGGAGAGATAACAAGAAGAAAAATGCCCGCGGAGAAGAGGAGGAAGAGAATACGCCTCCGTTGAAAGTAAGCGGTGTAGGTGACGAAGGCTTTTGGGTTGGCAGTAGAGTCGGTGGTGCTTTGTATGTGCTGAAGGGCGACAGTTATATTCGAGTTAGCATTGGCGGGACCGGAACTCAAAGTGATCAGATTCAAAGGTCGAAGACTCTCGCACAGAAGGTCGTGGCGCGCTTATAGAATGCGAGTGATCAGCCCTCCGGTCTGTGCTCTATTCATACGGCACTAGCGAATAGCTATACTCACTGTTAAGCGTTTCCGTTATTTGTTAATCTAATGCTTCATCATCTGACTCTCCGCTGTAGAAGATCGACGGATAAATTGACCGATGTCTTCACAGGAATTCGCTTCCGCTCAGGTCCTTCGCAATGGCCACGCCCATCGCCATTCGTTTCAAAGTAGCCATCGCCTCAGCATTGTTCTGTTACTGACTGCCGTTTACATGATTGCAGAGGCAATCGGTGGCTGGTGGACTGGCTCGTTAGCACTAGTCGCTGATGCCGGTCACATGTTCACTGATGTTGCGGCTCTCATTCTCGCGCTTACAGCCGTGTGGTTTGGTGCACGTCCGGCAACACCACGCAAGACATTCGGTTATTACCGGCTGGAAATCATCGCTGCATTGGTCAACGGCGTCACGCTTGTAGTGCTGTCGTTACTTATTTTTTACGGGGCTTACGAGCGTTGGCTCACTCCGCCGGTCGTGCGAAGTGGACCCATGATGGCCATCGCGTTTGGAGGCTTGGTTGTAAATCTAATCTGCGCCTGGATTCTCCATAGTCGACACGAGGTGGACCTAAACATACGTGCAGCCTGGCTCCATGTTATAGGAGACGCGCTAGGTTCCGTCGCTGCAATCGTCGCAGCCCTATTGATGTCGCTTTTTGGATGGTATGCCGCAGACGCACTGTTCAGCGTCGTGATCGCTTTCCTGATAATCTGGGGCTCGGCACGACTCATCAAAGAATCAACCAACGTACTTCTCGAAGGGACGCCTGCTCACATTAACCTTGCTGCAGTAGAGGAAGCGATTCTCAATACGAGCGGAGTTGATGATGTTCATGACCTGCATGTGTGGACCATCACTTCAGGTCGGGAAGCGTTGAGCGCTCATGTAATCCATGCCTACAGTGTGTCGCAGCCTGATCTACTCAAGGAGCTGCGCATGAAGCTGCATGATAAGTTTGGCGTGGATCATCTGACGATTCAGATGGAAACCCCGGATTTCGAAGACGAAACATTTCACTTTTGTCATGCGGGGACGGCGTGCTTCAAATCCGAGCGAGTTTGAAGACTTGAGCATTGTGGAACTTTCACGCAAAGACGCAAAGGCGCAAGGAAAAGACGCAAATATCAAAAGTGACAATGGAGCTAAATCTTTTACTGACGCTTGATTTAAGGGAGCAGGCTGCACTGCAAGCGGCGCTCGTAACGCATGGCGCCCCAGATTCCCTGGTTACACTCGCTTTGACTGGTGCGTGCCGCATCGGTTCGATGGAAGAGGCAAAACAACTCCGCAAATGGCTCGCAGAAGCGCGGAACGCAGGCGAGACTGATTTTGCGTCTCTTCACCTCATCGAAAAAGCGATGGTTGAGTTTGGCTTGTGATCCGCTATGTCCGAAATTGAACTTGGATACGGAACAAAGTCCCTCACGCTTACATTCGATGATTCGCAGTACTCGATACTCAATTCCCATTCACAGACACAAACGCCGCTGACAGACGAAGCGATTGGCTCTGCCCTCGATTCACCAATCGACTCCAGGCCGCTTGATGAGATCGTATCCTCAGGCGACTCAATCCTGGTCGTTGTTTCAGATGCAACGCGCGCAACGGGAAGTGCACAAGTGGTTAATCTACTTGTCCGCCGTTTGATCCAGTACGGAGTTCAACCAGCGAAGATCGCGATCATCTTTGCGACCGGCATTCATCGCCCCGTAACCCCTCAAGAAAAGATTGATCTACTTAGTCCGTTTATTGCACAGCGTATTAAAACTTTGGATCACAACGCTTACGATCCAAATGCGCTCGAACAAGTTGGCTTAACTCAAGCAGGAGTGCCGATCGAAGTAAATCGAGCTTTGCGGGAGCATTCGCGCATCATCATCATCGGAGCTGTCCGCTACCATTATTTTGCAGGCTTTACGGGAGGACGGAAATCGATTTGTCCGGGACTGGCATCACCCCGAACCATCGAGGCCACACACATGTTGGCGCTGGATTTCGATGCAGGCGGCCGCAGAGCCGGCGTGGGAACCGGCGTACTGGACGGAAATGCAGTCCACGAAGAGTGTCAAGGTATTGCGGCGATCATCAATCCCGCATTTGGCATAAATACGATCGTCGACGGGAACGGCCGCGTGGTGGGAGTTTACTGTGGGCAATGGCGTGCATCTCATCGCGTCGCGTGTGAAGACTATTTGGCAAATCATTCGCTCGACATTCCGACGAAGCGGGAATTGGTAATCGTTAGTTGTGGTGGCTCACCTTACGATATCAATCTTATTCAAGCTCACAAGGCGCTTGATATGGCGGCGGGAGCGTGCGCTGACTCAGGTTCGATCATTCTTCTGGCAGAGTGTCGCGATGGACTTGGTCGCCCAGACTTTCTTAAGTGGTTCAGTGAGGAGAATTCACGAACACTTGAGCAGCGTTTGCGAGATGAATATGAAGTGAACGGACAAACTGCATGGGCTTTGTTGACTAAAGCCGAACGGTATAACGTGTGTCTGGTTTCGGAGTTGAGAGACGACGACGTTCGCAAGATGAGAATGATTCCAGCGCGGTCGATTGATGAAGCACTCGACCGCGTAGGCACGAATTTGAAGGGCTACATTATGCCGCACGGTGCGGCAATTCTGCCTCGCTTGAAAGAGGCTCTTACGGCTGGCGCGACTAGTTGATAAAGATTCATTGCGTGAAGACGACCAGGGCAATAGAATCACAAGCCTTCAGGAGGCGAAATGATGAGA
>DATBSH010000325.1:0-12640 GCA_036559885.1 Pyrinomonadaceae bacterium | reverse complement strand
CCTCCACCGGTGATGGAACCGAAGCCGTTGTACTGAAGGACTTCCTCAATCGGATCTTCGTACTTCTCCGCCCTGTCGGATCCTCCCAGAGCTTCTGGGATTCTTACAAATACGAACAGTGGCTCACTCATGACAACTTCTTCGCCAATTGAGCTCGGTTAAACCGCCCTTCCCAATCCGCAACTCAGCTGGCCTTGAATTGCTCTTCGACGAGGAACCGATCACTTAGAAATCGTTGATACGGTCTTCTGAGGTGGAGGAGTTCTGATATCGCTCCCACTGACCACTGGCACATTTTCCATCGTCACCTCAATCAGCTTATCGACAACGGCATTTAAGTCATTCGTCTGCCTATAGACTTCGAGCTGCATATCGGCTGAGGTCCCACGCTGCAGGATAGTATGAATGTGCTCGATCTCTTTTCGGGAGCCCAGCTCATCAACTACATCGTCGACAAATTCCAGTAACTCGACAATCAAATCTCTCACCGGAACTTCAGTCTGCTTGCCGAAATCGATCAACTTACCATCCAGCCCGTAACGAACCGCGCGCCACTTGTTCTCCTGAATCAACATTCGCCGGTAAAGTCGAAAGCCGAGGTTTTTATCGATCAGAGAGTTCAGTTTCGCGACAATGGCTTGGAAAAGAGCGGCGATGGCGAGCGTATCGTCAACACGCGTGGGAATGTCGCAAACCCGAAACTCCAACGTCGGAAAGAATGGATGTGGCCGAATATCCCACCAAATCTTTTTCCCGTTATCAATGCACCCAGTTTTGATCAGTAAATCAACATACCGCTGAAACCCGCTATACGAGTCGAAGTGATCCGGAATATCAGTGCGGGGAAACTGTTTAAAAATCTCCGTGCGGTACGATTTCAATCCCGTGTTATGTCCCATCCAGAACGGCGAAGAGGTGGAAAGGGCCAACACGTGCGGCAGGAAATATCGCGCGGCATTCATTATGTGGATCCCACGCTCGCGATCAGCCATGCCCACGTGCACATGTAAACCAAAGATCAAAAGCGAACGCGCGACTGTTTGCAGCTCTTGCACCAGCAACTCGTATCGCTCGTCATCAAATATCTTTTGATCCTGCCAACGCGAGATTGGATGCGTAGATGCGGCCACAATCGCAAGTCCATTCTTTCTTGCCAGACTTGAGATAATCGCACGCAATCGCGTTATGTCAGCGCGGGCCTCTTGAATGTTTCGACAGATGCCCGTCCCCACTTCGACCATCGACTGGATCATTTCAGGCTTAATCTGCTCACCGAGTAGCATCTTGCCTTCTTCGAGAATCTCAGCAACGTGCGACCGGAGCTCGCGTGTGTGCGGATCTACGATCTGAAATTCTTCTTCGATGCCCAGCGTGAATTGGTCAAGCATGGTCTGCCGTTCCTCTTTGGGTGCGCCCACTTTTCGCGTCTATCTTGCCGTGCGGTTGTTAAGGTTTCAAGTGTTTGGTGATGAGCTGCCAATCCGGTTTCAAGCCACCCAGAAACTCGTGTCTGACATGCTTAAGCGCGCTTGAGAGGGAATGTACAGGACTGTAAAGGTCAAAATGCACATACCACTTTCGCGGCTCCCCTTCCTGAAATAGAAAGTGCAACACCGCATCTGAGCGATGCTTTTCGTAAAAACCGCCGCTTGTATCCTTATGATTTGCGAAGCGCTGCGTAAAATCGGATCGCCGCTTCAATGTTGATTCAATAACTGGCCACGCCAGAAACTGAATGCCAACGCCACCCTCACCGTACACGTTTGTTACCTGCCTCACCACGTGCCACAAGTTCTTTTCAGCCATCCGATCCGCAAGGATTATCAATGCCTTTTGCTTATCGATAGGCCATGAATCGAATGCCGCCTCATCGCTGGTAGCGCCCCAGAGTCCGATCAGTTTCCCTTCGAGCAGCTCACGTGTGTCTGATGGAAGATCGGACCATTTCAATTTGTTCGAAGCTGCTAACTCATCCGACATCTTTGAGTTTCTGATTTAGCAACGCACGCGAATCATCTGATAAATCAAGGAAGGGCGGACGCCTAAGCCAAGCCCCGGGTTTTTGTAAACGACTTCCGCGGTGCAAACTATTTCGAGCTTGCCGAAGGGAATACGGACCAACAGCTGTCGGCCTTCTGGAACATCAGCCTTCGTATTCATGTATAAACCGCCAAGGCTAATGTCCTTCGTGCTTGCTACGCCAGTTGAATCCTGGCCATCAAAAAACACATCGACAATCAAGCGCGCACGATCATACCGGCGGCGCTCCTCTTGATCTTCAACGTTGTCTTCGGTTTCGTCATTCATTCGGTTTTTATCAGCCGTGCGCAGTCACTTTCGCTTAATAATGTACGTTGGCACCATTCCTCCGCCCGAAGTGACATTCGCCAATTCAGTAAAAGACAAACGCGTGAAGGCTGACCCAACTTTACCGTTGAACAGAAGCGGATCGAGATCTACGAGCTGTTCCGCAAACTCGATGCGACCGTCCGTGGTCAACGCGGGAAAGGTTTCACGGGCCGTCGGCACGCGTTGCTGCACAAGATAGTCACCATCCGTGAGAGCTGCGTCGAGCGCCTCGTTCCACTGGGTCTCGTTCGTATTCCATCCAATCGTAATGCCGTGACCACCGTAATCGTCGTTCGGTTTGAGCACCAACATGTCACGATTCTTTGAGACAAATTCGAGTAGGTCAATCGGCTTTCCAAAATGATCCGTTTGTTCATCTTTAACGACGCGTGTCCAGGGCACGTGCGCGGCGATCGACTCGCGTTCGCTGCCAGTAAACAGCTGTTCATGACGTTTATCAGTGAGAACTGCAAAGAGTGCCTTCTTGTGAATTATCTTCGACTGAAAGCTGTTAACCATGCAGACAGCGCCGGCTCTGTAGGCATTCAAAAGCGCCGGATGATCCAACATGATTGGCAGGTATTCATTCAAGAGCAGTCGCTTATATACGATGTCGATTTCGAATGTCCCGCGTCGCAACCGTCCGTTTGTAAACTCCAACTCCTGCGGCGGACAGATGATTGCGCGATAACCGTTTTTCTCAAAGAACTCTTTGAACAGTTCAAATTCTGTTTTTGTCGGTAGACCTTCCAAATCCACAATTGCAATTGACGGGGGGTGATCTGGTTTTTTGCCCAGGAACTCTTCGTAGGAATGGAGAAGAACTTCCAGCAAGTAACGCCTGCCATACAACGCCCTAACCTCGTACTCTTCCGCAAACTCTCTCATAACTGGAAGACTGGAAAAGATATCGTACGCCGCATCGGCATAAGCGATTCCAGCCGGACTTTCGCCGTTGAGCTCTACGAAACTGTAAGCACTTGCCGTGAGAAATGAGTCGAGGCGAGCCGTAGGTGAAACTGCCCTATAGCCCGGATCGATTGTGGTCAATTCGCGCTCAATTTGCGTCAGACCTAGTTGATCGATGATCGCGTTGTCATGGAGTGCCGCATCCTTCACCTTTTGGATCGCGGACCAGACGGTCTCACATATCGAACAAATGCGGTCGAAGTCGTCAGCAGATACAAAGTGAGGTCGCAGGTATGGTGACAATCGGCGGCCGCCAAAGATCAACTTGGCGCGCTCAAGACCCTGGTCTAATACGGCGCGCGAAGCTTCTGCCAGATCAGGATTCGAAAGAAGCTCGTGATAGCGGTTGACCGCCTCCGGAAACATAAACCGAGGTCGAAATCCTTTTGGGAGATGTGTGGAACGGAAGAGTAGCGTATCACACTACGAGAAACTTCGCGCTTGGTTCGGAAGGGAGAAAAGTCCGTTGGGGTGGGGGCTATTTTTTGTCTTGAACTGGCTTTGCGACCGCGATCACTAACTTCTGCTTCTTACGAACAACTTCGAATTTGGACGGCGAAGGTGTTGAATTGCCGGTAAACACCGCCGGGCTACTCGCCAGCACGGGGCGTCCGTCGATTGTCTGAATCACGTCACCGGGATGAAGGCCTGCCTCAAAGGCAGCGCTCGCAGGTTCAACGTAAACAACCAGCAGGCCCGCAGTCGAACCGAAGCGAGCCGCAACAGCTGGTCGCAAAGCGATGGTCTCGATTCCCTGGGCTACTAACCAGCGAGCTTTAGTAGACGGCACAGGTCTCGCAGCAATCGCCGGTCGCCGTGGTGAGGCACTAAGAACAACTCTTACTAATTCCTCCGCTTTACGTTCGGGACGGGCCACGGTGAATTCGACGCTGCTGCTCGGTCCCGCTTGTTCCAGTAGCCACGAAAAATCTTCGGCGGTCTGAATGTATTCGTCATTAACCTTCAGAATCACGTCACCGGCTTTCAACGCCGCCATTGCCGCAGGACTATCTGGCACAATAGAGGTCAACAAGATTCCGCGATGCGCTTGCGCGAGATCAGCGGCCCTCATCATTTCCCAGCCTTGTTGTTGAAGCTGCATTGGCTGGACAGTCGTCATTGGATCACCTTTAACGCCGAGCCAGGGCTTCGGAACACTGGCTTGATGTGCAAGGACTCTCTTCGCAGCTCGACGTATGAG
Source organism: Pyrinomonadaceae bacterium (assembly GCA_036559885.1). Classification (GTDB taxonomy): domain Bacteria; phylum Acidobacteriota; class Blastocatellia; order Pyrinomonadales; family Pyrinomonadaceae; genus PSRF01. The sequence goes on along the minus strand of DATBSH010000325.1, from coordinate 8,121 downwards.
CGCTGCGGGGAGGATGCTGGCTTCGGAGCCTTGAATTGCATCGATGATGCCGATGGTATCGCCGGCCGCAGTAACTGCAACACCACCCACATTTGCAGAAGACAACAACCGCGGAGTGCGAACCTTAAGTCGAGCAAGATCGCCTGAAGGAGCTTGCTTTACGTTCGATACCGTTCCAGAGGCTTCCCCGATGCGAACGTACAAATTGTTGGTTCCGAATCGGCGTGAAGGCGGAACTGGCTCTGGCCCAAGCAAACGCACTCCTTCACCAACTGTTATTAAATCATCTTCTTTCAGTGGGGGAGGCGGGGCGGGCATTTTGCGTCGTAATTTGAGGATGGATAAGCCAGTTGAACCGTCGACTCCGACAAACTCCGCAGCCATTTTTTTTCCTTCCGAATCGATAACGGTCAGATCCGGTGATTGGAGTTCGCCACTGAATCCAAAGGGAGCGGTAAGCGCGGTCGTAGCCGTAGGTGTTCTGGGTGGCGCGAAAGGTATGGAAAACTCGACATCCGCTTCGGGTAACCACGCAGCGATTGTTTGACCATCTTCAAGAGCCAAGCCTGCGATGACGTTCGTGTGCACATCATCCATGAGCCTGAAGGTTTCGTCGAGGTTGGCGATCGCTTCTACATCCTGTTCACTTCGCAGTAAGAGTCGGAACATCTCCAGACCGTTAAGGCGACGCAAAACAGTAACAACTTGCGGCGCGACAATTCGATTTTCAGGAGACGCAGGAGTTGCAGGACGCACAGGAGGAGCCGGTTTCGTTTGTCCAGAAGATACCGATTGTGCAGTGATCACTGAGATACTGCTTAGGACCATTAGTAATACTGCGCTAATTCTCTGCACGAACATCGTATTTATCAAATGCCTCTCGTTGAATTACCAATCACCCTTCGGAGCAAACTGATTTACGGGCGCCGTACCGGGTAATGTACGTCCAGCGCCAAAGCTAACGGTCGGTACCGAAATAGTTCTTGATGCGCCATGTCCATTGTCAAGCGAGACCGTGAACGACTGCTTCGAAATATCGAGCGGGAATGTAACCATTGTGGCCATCGATTGTTCGCTGCGAATAACTGGAGCAGATGTATTGCTAAACTCGAGCGAGCCTACCGGTCGTCTGTTTGCTACTGTCGAAGCTCCGGGACGACGAACAGGTTTTGTTGTGTCATTGATTGCGAAACCGGAGGTTGTGCCTTCGTGCGACGGTTCTTTCGGAGTCGCTGGTGTCGTTGCCGGCGACACAACCACAGGAGTTGTTTTGTCGATGCTCGCGGTTGTGTTCGTTTCGTGCACAGCGTCTTGCTTGGTGACCTGCCGCACCATTAGAACAGTGGCGGCGAAAATCAGCAGCATTACGGCAACTGCAAAACTGCGGGACTTAAATAGACGAAGAGGGGCAATTACGCTGTTACTCGCAAGTGAACGATCAGTTGCGAGCCGAGCCCGCAGCCGAAAATCAAAATCGGCGGGTGCCTTCACGGTTTCCAAACTTCCGACGATCTGCCGCAACTTGGTGTCCTTGCTCTGAAACTCTTTGCATTCGCTGCAAATCTTCAGGTGCTCGCTTGCCGCGACACTGAGAGGTGCCGAAAGCTCTCTCTCATCGATCTCCACACGAACTTCATTACAAATTGTGTTCTTCATAACTCCAACTCACAGATAAGCTCTCATCTTCTCGCGCAGGAACCCGCGTGCTCGACTGATACGTGATTTCACCGTTCCTTCGCTTGTGTCCAAAATCCTGGCAATTTCCTCATAGCTCCTACCATCGACATCTCGCAGAATCAGCGGCGCCCGATATTTTTCAGGTAACGTTCCTATTGCTCGCTGAACCGCGTGCCGTCGTTCTGTATCTACCAATTCGCAATCCTGTAGCGGTCGTTCATCGGGTGGATTTAGTTCCCTGGCCTCGGAGCCATCATTCGACTGAAAGAACCCGGTAAGTGAAACAAGTTTGCGCCGTTTTCGCTTGCGCAATTCACTAATGGCCAGGTTAGTCGCAATTCGATATATGTAAGTCGAAAACGCATAACTCCTCTGGTACCGATCCGCCGCTCGATAAACACGTACGAAAGTCTCTTGCGCCAGGTCTACCGCTCCGTCGTAGTCGTTTGTCATGCGATAGATGTAGCTCGTTATCTGATGTCGATAGCGGCTAACGAGTTCTGCAAACGCATCCTGGTCGCCGCTCCGCGTTGCCTCAAGCAACGCGTGGTCGGACGTCGTGTCCTCTATCGACTCCTGCGGTATTGCAGGTGCGAAGGCTAATTCATCGATGGTCGATAGCGTATCCATCGGGCAGGCAGGCTCTCGGACAATTCAGGGAACGTTCTCTTTCGAGAATTGTACTTCTTGCGGGCTCAACAGCGAACGGCCCCGCCGGGAGCCGATTATACCTACCCGGACGACCGCCCGCAGGATTTACACGCCGGATCATGTCAGGAGTTCCCAAGAAATAGGGGCAGGGGCAGCAGGCAGGAACAGGAAAGACAGGCACGAGCAGCACGCAGGAGCAGGAATTATTCGGACGATCACGATCCGTGCCTCCTGCCTGCTGCTCCTGCCACTGTCTTTTAGGCTTCGGGATTCTTGAAGATGGCCTCGTCCACTTTGACGCCGTAGGTAATTGTGAGGAGCAGAGTTTCCTGGCTTTGCCGGCCGTCCTCCAGCAATACAACTCGATAAGGCACAAGCGTCTGCTGGACGATTCTGTAGTCCATGAACTTCTTGGTGTATTTGACCGGAGTTGCTCCTCGGGTCGGCGCCTCTTCGTACTCAAGCCAGAGCACTCGGAGTGTCCTGCTGCTCACGTAGTACCGGGTCTTACGCTTTTCTTTGTCTTCCAAGTCAACAACATACAGGTCCAGTCCCTTTTGTTGTTGCTGGCCGATAAGCGAAATCGTGTAGCCGCTTTCTTTGTAGCGGAGGAGTGAATCCAGACTGTGACGGTGCTGCGAAAGGAAATTGGTTGCCGCGTCCTCACGTGGAGTGAAGGCGGTACCGTTTATCAGACCCCAGATTTTTCCGCCACCGTACACCAGCGAGTATTCCATCGTCGGCAATCGTTGATCTAAGCGGATTTTGTCTTTGTCGAGGTCTTCTCCTCTAACGAAGCGGCGCTCGTAATTTGCCTCCTCGATCGCACCCTCAGGCATCGTACGAATCACTCGCCCACGTTCGACACCATTTCGCCGGATATGTTCAAGTCCCGCGCGGCTGCCGTAAACAAGAATTACCGACTCCACGATCTGTTCAGCCGTGTAGTTCTTCTGCTGGTCGACAGCGTAGGTTGTTGTAGGCAGAATCGCGATGAGGAGTAAAAGCGCGAACGTAACCGCAAAGGCCAAAAATGAACGAGCCAAACGTTTGGATCTCCTTGGATTCGGACGACCCGGAGGGGCCGCGTCCGGTTAATACAGGTTAGAGCCGCGAATTGTAGCACACGGACTACCAAAACGGCCGCCGCTCCAGCCGTCAGTGTCATTGATGCGATATTTCACAGCCGCGGATGCCTGTAGGGGCAGCGACATGCGCTTCGCCTGTTTGACAACCCCAGAACCGACGAGTATTTTCTTCGCTTTTCAATCGCACAGGAACAGCAACTGTGGGGCGGCACGTTTGCTTGCCATAATCTCATACATACCCACTCGGGTCTTGAAAGGACAGAACTAAATGAAGCGCGTAGGTATTCTTGTCGGACGAGAAAAAACATTTCCCGAAGCGTTAATAACGGGAATCAACGAAAGCGGCCGCGGTGACGTAGTGGCTGATTACATCAAACTGGGCGGTATTCGCCACGATGCACCGCGGCAATACGACCTCGTAATTGATCGTATCTCGCACGAGGTTCCCTATTACCGAGCTACTCTGAAACGGATGGCTCTCGAAGGAACAATAATCATCAACAATCCCTTTTGGTGGTCTGCGGATGACAAGTTCTTCAATTACTCTCTCGCAAACAAACTCGGCGTGGCTGTGCCTAAAACTGTCCTGTTACCGCAGAAGGACTATATGGAAGGCATTGTGAGTGACAGCTTGCGAAATCTCGAATTTCCGCTGGATTGGGAAGGGATTGTTAACTACATAGGTTTTCCCGCATTCCTGAAACCGTTCGACGGTGGTGGATGGAAAAATGTTTCAAAGCTGAATACGCTTGAGGAACTGATAACGGAATACAACAAGACGGGCACGCTCTGCATGACGTTACAGGAGTCGATTGAGTTTGAGCAGTTCGTAAGATGCTACTGCGTGGGCCAGGAAGAAGTGATGATTATGGCGTACGATCCTCGCAAGCCTTACTTGTCAGGCGAGCAGTACATTCACAATCCAAACTATCTTGCGCCTCCACTCGCTGAGCGCGTCAGGAAGGACGTGAGAACGCTATGCAGCGCGCTTGGCTACGATATCAATACAGTAGAGTTTGCGATCAAGGATGGGATTCCATATGCGATCGACTTCATGAATCCAGCGCCTGATGCAGAACTCGCTTCGGTCGGAGAGTTCTATCACAAGTGGATAACGGACGCCGTGATTCAGCTTGTGTTCAAGCGTCTTGCAGAACCTCGGGAGCGTCCACGTTACCGCTGGGATGCGTTTTTGAATCCCGAGCCTACGCGAGCATATGCCGTCGCATCGGCTGTGGAGCAAAAGGCGCGAACGATCAACCCCAATCCTCAGGTGGTCTCAGCCCCAGTCAAAGAAAACAAAACACGGACTACCGCCGGTAAGACTGCAAGCACAGAAGGAGCAGCGAAGCGGACGACGAGCAGGCGAAAAAAGTCGGATTCGTAATACGACTCCCTTCTCATTCTACCCAGGCTTTAGCCTAGGGATCACTTGGTGGAGTCTGGGTAACCGTTTCAACGGTTTTGTAGGTTACCGTCAAATACCGAGGTCAGGGTAAACCGTTGAAACGGTTCGCTGAATTCAGACGTCGCCCTTGACCCCAGGCTAAAGCCTGGGGAGAATGAGAGGGGATCACTTGCTGTAGGTTGAAGTTGAAGGCCGAACTGGCTGAAGCCAGTGGTGTCGCATCCTGCTAAGCCATTGATCTCGGTTTCGATCTGTCGAAAAGCATTCGCGTTCCCAGCAGCGTCAGAATCCAAACAATCAAAGACGACGACGCGATCGACCAGCCGATACTGCCTAGTGTCACGTCGAGATAACCACCCGCCAGCGCCAATAGAATGGCCGCATTCGTGACTCTGGCCGAAAGCCGTCGCACCCTCGTCACCGTCTGCAACCAATTAATGCGACGCAGCTCGGTCGCCAGATACTCCTCGTCGTCATTCAAGCGACCGTAATACTCCGCTTCCCTTCTCGCATAACGAACGAGAGCTTGCTCAGAACTTACGCGGGCCGCTTCATGATATTGATGAATGACGTGTGCCAATTTGCCCTCGCGCAGAGCCAGGTCGGCTAGACCTAATCTCGCTTTGTAGTTGTCTCGATCGATATCTACGGTCTTCTGAAGCACTATTCGCGCCTGGCGTGCGTCGCCGCACTCCAAAAAGCTCTCACCAATTAACGGCAGCAGCACTAGATCGTTTCCGGCCCGAGCGCACGCGAGTCGAAGTGCAGCACGGGCGCGCGACAACAAGCGAGCATCAGAATTGGCGCTGGCTTGTGACCGAAGCAACCGCGCGAAGTCATAGATTAACCACGCGCCGCGTGGCGTCACATTCAAGGCGCGTCTGAAAGCTTCGCCTGCTTCTCGCAAGCGTCCTGATACGCGTAATTCATTTCCGAGTCGCCTTAATAAGTGAGCACGTTCCACATCCTGCGGCGTGACGTCGGCGGCGGGCTTTTCCTGCCGTTCGTTTAGTTTTCCACCCAATTTAAAGTCTGACTTTGCCAGGTCAAGAATCCGCTCTGGCGCCAATTGCGTAAGATGTGTTTTCCGGTTGACGAACCGCGGATCGTTCAGATAGTCGCGCAGGTCCCGGCTGCGGTTGTCCAGTTTATCTTCGTGTATCAAGGGAAAGAGTTCGCGAACAAGCCTTCGATAGCTGTTGCCACCAGATGCTATGACGAATTGCTTGCCCTTACCATTGATCTCCGTTCGATACCGATAGCGGACACTACCTCCTCGCCGTAACGTGCGCACCGCCGATGTTTCAACGGTCTCGAAATCTTCTATCGCGAGTTCGCTGCTATAAATGCGAAACAGCTTCAATACGAAACATATGGGCCCCTGCCGCCTTAAGTATTGCCCATCGAACGCGATTCGATCTGTAAATGCGAGCAGCGGAACGACCGACCATGCAAGCGCAATCACAAGAAGAGACGACGCGTCATACTCGGATCGCAACAAGAGAACAGACGAAAAGGTTAAGATACTTGCGAGAGCAAAGTACGGTCCCGGTGAAACACGCACAGTAGCAACAGCCCGTCCTGTTCTGGCACGGACGCGTTCAGCTTCCATTTCAGCAATCGCGCTTAGGGTGTCCACCTGTCGTTCGTTCATCTCGCTCTCACTTCAAGTCCGTGACAATCAACGGGTAAATCGAGCGTAAAGTTTCCTCGACCTCGGCCCGGTTCAGTGTACCGTAAGTCGGCAAATTCAACGAGAGTTTGACTTGAGCACGTTTCGTCACGCAATTGGGCTACTGGAAATCGCGCAAAGTTCAGAAAGATCCTGGCTCGCCGGTCTTGCGAGATTTGCTCAATCGCTTTTGCTAATGAACCAGTGGGTACCGGATATCGCATGACCCCCGTGCGCGATCGATCGATTAGCCCCAGTCTGAAGCGATAAGTAGCGCTCTCTGTTGTAAACGTGCAATCCCAACGAAAAGGATTTGCCAACGTCGGCATCACGGCGAACCTCGCAATAACTTCCTTATGCTCATTTGCAATCGCGACGGCCTGGTCCCTCGCCACGGTCACAGCGAGACGATGTGCGACAGTTAGAGACGCGCAATATGCTACGAGCAGCACTAGTGCAGTGATTGCGATTTTCTTTTGCCAACGTTCGCCTGCATTCCTGATGAACAGATAAATTGAGAACACAACACATGCGATCCACATACCAAGCAGCATGTTCGGATGCGACAGCTCTACGCGTCGAGCCGGACCAAAAGCGACGAGCCCTGTCAGGAACAACGCTAACGCTGCCCAAATCGTTCGCTGAAATCTCGTTCGTGAGGTTAGCTGGAATGAAGCACAACCAAGCAAGAGCCAAATGAACGGATCTACGATGTAAAGCAGATCTCCATACGCCCATCGAGAATCCCACGGAAGAAACGGGCGGATACCATAACTGTTCGTCCAATCGAGAAGTGGGTGTGTGGCTGTAACAATCGCGGAAGCGATAAGCAATCCGCGAAACTTCACTTGTGGAGGACGATTGCGCCATCGGGCAAGCAGTGTGTCAGTGACATAAAAAAGAAGAGGCAGAGCAACTGCGAGAGAGAGTGTTCCGATGATTGAATGTGTAATACCACGATGATGATGAAGAAGCGTCCAACGATCTGAGAACAGTCCAATAAAGACGTCTGAGTCGGGCGCGTTCGCGGCGAGGACGCAGAGAGTAGTTGCTCCGGGAGAGAGTTTATCGAGGCCGGCTTTCGCGGCTGTCAGTCCCACCAATGAATGAGTCAGGTTGTCCATTCAGTGGGAGTGTCCGATATGCTTCAGCTTGTCGTTTGATTAGCCAACTTCAACATTGAGTGGATGGAGAGTCACGACAAGCTGAAGCATGTCGGACATTCAACCGGCTAATCCGAAAGGAGCCTCAGGCGGTAGCTGAGCGTAACGAGCGGGATCAAGGTCCTGCAATCTAGTAGCGGCTTCACGTGCCGCAGCCGAGGCCGGCACTGGCTGGTTATCCGCTCCCTTTGCTTTTCTGGAAGCATCCACGATATTGAATAAAACGTCGGCTGCCTCTTTCTTCTTGCCTTGTTTCTCGTAAACTTTCGCCAGCCTCAGATTTGCGGTATCGGGCGTAACGGCAGGATTGTTAGCGCTTGCCAAAGCAGAGTAAAGCTGCGCAGCCTCGTCGAGCTTCCCATCACTCTCTTTTGTTTGCGCGAGAGCAAACTTGGCCAGCGCGGCAACCTCCGGAACTTTGCTGTTCGCTAGTTCCGCGAGGTCTGCGATCCCTTTTCCCCG
>DATBSH010000324.1:0-15845 GCA_036559885.1 Pyrinomonadaceae bacterium | reverse complement strand
CTCACCATCAACTGGTATTTGTAACAGTGAGGCGCATACCTGTAACCAAGATTATCTGCATTTCGAGCAGTTAAGTAATAAGGAGTCATCAGCAAAACCTTCGTGACGAGGGAAAGAAAGCGAGTAAAATCGCTGCGCAATACTCCATACGCGGAACTGCTTTAGTGCCAGACCTTACCCAACCCAAAGAGGTTTTGATCCTGGCCGCGCTCAAGTCTGCACTCGCCTCTCTTTAGCAAGGCCGTTCACCACACTTATTGCGTTGTCGTGCACCGTATTCCTTTCTGGAAGCGAATGCACTGCCAAGGCGTAAACCTATTCTGAAGGTAAGCAGAGCTCACAGCGAGCAGCGCGGACTTTCAGAGCTGTTGCTTAACGGTGACTAAAGAAAAGCCCGTCGCTACCTGCAAGTAGCAACGGACTTTCCCAACAACACAACCTCCATCGCAGTTCTTGCGCAAAGGATGCGTCGCTAGTCAGCCTACATCTTAGCGCCAGAGCGCGCGGTGGCACAACTCGAGTGTCTCTCAATGTTATCTGCCGCCCGCTTGATTCCGGCGTTTCGCATGGGTTTCTCCGCGCGGCCTGTACCTCGAGCGGCTTCTCGGCCAGCACCGTTTTCACACGGAAGAAAATCTTCAAAGCGGAGGACGAAATTCCGCCATGTCCGCAAGGGTTCATTCCTCGATCACTTGAGCCTTTCCCACGAACTCCTTCTCTTAAAGACCACCATTCTTGAACACGATTCTCAAGGAGAAACACCATGAGCGAATCCACCCCGTCAAATAAGTCCAAAAGCCGATCTCGTCGCAAACCCGGCGAAGAGTCGAGCGCACTTGAAATCCAGAGTAACTTCAAACGTCCGAGTAGACGTCAATTCATTGGTCAGGTCGGCAGCGCAACGGCAGCTATAGTAGCCACGAGCGCAATCGGCTTAGAGTGGCTTCCCAGTTCGACTGGTGAAGTTTTAGCACAAACAATCACTACAAGCCCTCCGCCGGTGCCGGACTGCGGGCCACAAACCGGAACCCAACGTGCCGATAGTGCATTTCAGGTTCGTGTGAACGCGGCGCAGGCCGAAAGGAACGTGCCCATTCCCAGCCATGAGAACAACGGCGATGAAGACAGATACAGAAACCGAAACTTTTTTGCCAACTATTCCAAAGGGATTCACCACGATCCTTTGACCGGTGAACCCAACGCTGCTGACTATACCGCCTTTATGGCGGCGGTATGTAGTGGCCAATTCTCAGCAATTGAAGATCTCGCCACAAGCGGGCATCTAGGTTGCCCCGACCCAGCACGGCAGCGAAGGTTCGTTAATCCTCACGCGTCGTATGCTTTCGACCTGGAAGGCACCGACTCTCACCAATTGGACATGCCCCCGGCCCCTGAGTTCAGAAGTGCCGAAGAAGCTGGTGAGATGGTCGAACTCTACTGGATGGCGCTGCTGCGCGACGTAAGATTTTCGGACTATGCCACTAACTCAACTGCGCTAGCGGCAGTAAGCGATATCAATAATCTTTCAGACTTTCGTGGGCCGAGAGAGGGTGGTGTGGTAACTCCACAAACACTTTTCCGTGACACGTTTCCAGGGTGCACGACAGGCCCATACATCTCCCAGTTCCTGTTGCAGCCTGTGAATTTCGGCGCGCAAAGGATCGATACACGAATCCAAACGAATCAAGCGGGAGAAGATTTCATGACAACCTTCACCGAGTGGCTAGATACTCAGAATGGCTGCAATCCCACTCGATCAATCACGCCGGGCCCACTCGTTTTTTGCCGCAACGGACGCGATTTGAGCCAGTATGTTCACATAGACGCGCTCTTCCAGGCGTACTTTGTCGCTTGTCTGAATTTGCTCGGCAACGGTTACCTGGCTGACGCAGGTAATCCTTACGGCGTAATTATTGACGGCGGTGCTGGCCGACCTAGGGATCCCATTGTCGATCCAAACGGAGCGCTCGCCCAAGTGGGGTTTGGCACGTTTGGAGGACCGGCCATTTTAACGCTCGTTTGCGAGCCTGCATCGCGCGCCCTCAAAGATGTGTGGTACCAGAAATGGCTGGTACATCGCCGACTACGGCCGGAGGAATTCGCGGGGCGTGAAGAGGCTGAACGACTCGGCCGCGCGAATTATCCGGACCACCAAGACCTCCACAGGTCTACGGTGCAAAGCCAGGTGTTTAGCAGATTTGGCAGTTATCTGTTACCGCAGGCCTTCCCGGAGGGATCGCCGATGCATACTTCTTACGGTTCCGGTCATGCCACCGTGGCCGGCGCTTCCGTAACGATTCTGAAGGCTATATTCGACGAGTCGCGTCCCATTCAGAATCCGGTGGTAGTCAGCTCCAATGGCTTATCGCTACAACCTTACACTGGGCCGACGCTCACGGTCGGAGGTGAGTTGAACAAACTGGCCTCAAATATTGCTACAGGCCGCAATATCGCCGGTGTCCACTGGCGCACCGACGCTGTGGAATCGCTTAAGCTGGGTGAGGCGGCGGCTATCAGCCTGCTGACCGATATGAGAGCGGAGTACAGCGAGCCATTCAATGGCTTCTCTCTTACTAAGTTTAACGGCACCACCATCACAGTCTAAAAAATCCACCGTGCGAGTTCTACTAACGCTGGAGCATACCCCGAGCATTGATGCTCGGGGCATGCTCCTATAAAACTGGATACTAGACCTTAACTGCCTTAGCAAAAGCAAGTTGTGCGAGTTCTTCCGGATCTATATCCGACGCTAGAACGCACGTGACCGCTCCTTCCTGCCAGAAAACCAGAGTCAGATTCTTCATGCGATAGACATAAAACTCAATTCCTTTATTTTCGCGCAGAACTGCACCATCGGGCAGGTCGCTTGTTCGTCCTGAATACATTTGACAGACCAAAATCGCATCACCTTTTCCACGGTAAACGAAGAAAGCGCTTTTGCGCGTGGCGAATTTATGAGTCCGTCCTCCTAATAGACGGTAGTTCATCATTCCCAAGTCAAAAACCCGCGTTTTAAAAGGAATGCCTTCCTGCGTGAAAAACCTCTCCATCTCCTTTACGTCTTCAGTCTTAAACATCAAGGGCAGTTTGTCGGCCTTGTAATTTCGATAATCCAGCGCCATTTGCGAGAGCAAGGCCGGTGTTACGGACGGCTTCGGCTTCGGCCGTAGCTTCGTTACTGCGGGCTTCGAAGGCACCTCTGTCGAGGATAGCTCTCGCTTAGTGTGCAGTTCGTGTTTGGCAGGTGACTCGGGTTGCGTGCGTCTGTTGGCGTCAGAGGGCGACTCCTGCTTTGTCGGCAGCTCTGGCTGAGAGGATAAGTGCTGTGACTTTCTGAGCTGTCCTCGCAGAATTAAGTAAGATAGAACCAGCGCCAACGCTACCAACAATAGGGAGGCGTAGGCTAACGCCCGCCGCTTTGGCAACCAGTTGCCCAAAAAGCCCGCATTGTTGTTGGAACTGCGGTCTTCAACATCCAAAGCTGCCAATATGTTTTCTTGCAACTTCAAAGGCGCCGAGGCAACTACATCTCGCCTACCGGAAAGCTCCTTGGTCCAGCGCAAGGCCTCTAACTCTACGCGACATTGCTCGCACAATTCCAAATGCTTTTCTAGCTCGACGCGTCTTGCGGGGGTTAGGCGGTCATCTAGTAGCTCCTGGATCTCTTCTTCAAAATGTCGCACGTCAGCTGTCATCCTTTATATCCCTGATGCCCGACCGTAGCCCTTTCTTTTGGCATACGGCCTTAACTCCAGGAATAAAAGCTTGCGACCTCGGAATAGACGAGAGCGCAACGTCCCTAACGGACAATTCAAGATAGCGGCTGCCTCCTCATAAGACATCTCCTCCACATCTACCAATAGCACGGCTAGACGGAAACTCTCAGGCAATTGGCTCAGGGCTTGATTCACTTCCGTCCCTATCTCCGCAGTATTCTGTGTCAAAGGATCCCATTGTGTTGTGGCTAAAGCGCGATGAAATTTTTCCTCACATTCCTCAAGGGAAACCGGTTCGGGCTCCGCGTGTTGTTTGCGATATCGATTCACAAAGATCGAATACATAATAGTAAACAGCCATGCCTTGCAATTCGTTCCCGGAGCGAAATTGGAGAACGTGCGGTAGGCACGCAGATAAGTTTCCTGGACCAAGTCGCTCGCATCCTCAGGTCGATGGGTTAAGCACAAGGCCGCATTGTAAATGGACTTGATGAAGGGCAGCGCTGTCGCCTCAAACCGGGCCCTCGTATTTTCCGTGCCTTTGATGGGCGAATCAGCCATGAGGAAGTAAGAACGGACTGTCTACAGTCGACGCGAAACCCTATCTCCGTTCTCAGATCCTTTGGAATCGTGCAGAGCGGTAGTTTGCTTTCATAATCCTAATTCAACCCGGAAGCTTTCACCTAACTATTACAAATTCCGACCATTTTTCAAACCGGGAACTTTTTAGTGCCTGACTATTGTTTATGTAGATAAGCCTGTTCTTTTCCCCCATATTTTTATTTTGCATGCGTCTATTCCATTTGTCTAAACGCAGCGTCGCACAAGTGTCAAAGCCAACAACACAGATAGAACGCACTCACAATTGCGATGCGAACTGAGCTTCGGCGCAGTAAGGCGGCAGAATTACGAAGACGAAGAAAAGGGTGCCCAATGAGCAAAAGAACGATAGTCACCGCAACGTTGATTTGCCTGCTGGCACAAGTGGCATCAATGCGGTGCGCGATTTCAGCGCAAGTCACGAAGTCTCGAGGCAATTGGCCAAAGGTCTCCTACGGCAAAGAGATTCATAATTTGACCGCGCCCGTCGATTTCTTCAGCTCGTTTGTCCCCACGAAATTTTCTTCCCCAGTAGCGGCGTTCATCCAGGGTGCTGGGCTCCGGCCGATTACAAATCCTACGACGATCACCGAGTCGGGCTCCTACGTACTTCTCCGAGATATTGCACTGGGCGCGCCTGGCACCGCCATTGTGATCGCTGCCGACAACGTATCCTTGAACCTTAACGGCCACGCCTTGATTGGACCAGGAAACAAACAGGGGGTGGGCGTCGCCGTCGAAGGGGTTAGCGGTGTTAGCGTGCACGACGGGATGATCTCCGGTTTCGGTACGTGTGTCAGCATCGTCAACGCTCACAATGTCCGTGCGGAAAGTTTGCAGATCCGGGGCGAGGATGGCGGTGGCCCTCCGCCCGGTGAGGTTGGAGTGCTGGTGCTGAACTCACGAGGGGTGGTCTTGAGGGAAAATACGATCTCCCGCACGTTCCTCGGAATCTTCGTGCGTGGAGGGGGAAGCGGGGGCAATCGGATCTCGGCGAACACCATAACCGGGGGCCAGAACGGTCAGATCGGCATTTGTTACAACCCTGATGGATCGAGCAATCCCGCTGGTCCCAAGGGAGATCTTGTCTACAACAATCTGATCTCGCGTTTCAATATCGGCATCCAGACCAGCATCCAAACCCTTGGCAATATTTTTCGTGAGAACAACATTGCTTTCTTCCAGCAAGCCATCAACGAGGTTACGCCCGGCTCGAACGTGTTCGAAGAAAACACGGCTATCGCGATCACGCCCTGAGGAGGATGCGCAATCCGATAGCAGTGCGTGTCTCGACCTCGAAAGAACAACCTTTGTAGCGCCGGGGCATAGATAGTCGGCAAACGCAATCACCCTGGCTTGAGGCAGAGCGTACGGCGCAAGAAGACCGACCTGAAGAATTGCTTGTCAAATCGCCGGAAACGAGAAAGACCCGCCGCAAGCAGCATGGAAACAAGGAAAAAGAAAGAAGGACTAGTGATTAAGAAGATAAAATACATCGCAGTACTCTCGATACTGGCGCTGACGGCGCTTAGCTTGCCAGCTCTCATTGAGGACACAACCTCCGCGCACCAAACGGGGGTTGGGGCTGTATATGTGATGACCAATCAGGCGGCGCCCGCAGGTAACGCTGTGGCCGTTTTCAGCCGAGCTGCCGACGGTCTCCTAACTCCAGCAGGGACGTTTTCCACAGGTGGTTTAGGCACAGGACCACAGGGACCGGAACCGGAGCTTCCGTTGCGTTCGCAGGGTGCGCTTGTCCTGAGCGAGGATGACTCGTTCCTGTTTGCCGTTAACGCAGGTAGCGATGAAATTTCCGTCTTCGCCGTCGAAGCAACAGGCTTGAGTTTGCTGGATAAGGTTAGCTCAGGAGGCGTGCGGCCTGTCAGCCTAACCGTCAACGAGAACTTAGTCTACGTGCTCAATGGAGGGGGAACACCCAACATTACTGGTTTCACCATCAGTCCGAAGGGCAAACTAAAACCGTTGCGGGGCTCTACTCGCCCACTCAGCGGGGGCGACGTCGATCCCTCTCAGGTAGAGTTCAGCCCGGACGGTAGAGTGCTTGTGGTAACGGAAAAGGCGACTAATTTAATTAATACTTACACTGTTGGGGACGACGGTCTGGCAGGAGGACTCACTGAGCACGTCTCAAACGGCCTGACACCCTTCGGGTTCGGATTTAGGAAGCCTGATCTGCTCATCGTCTCCGAGGCTTTTGGCGATGCACCTAACCAGGGGGCGTTGTCTTCCTACATTGTTTCTGAAATCGGCAACCTCGAAGTTAAAAGCGGATCAGTGCCCAACTTCGGAACAGCGAGCTGTTGGATCGTGGTCACTGACGGTGGGCAGTATGCCTATGTCTCAAACACGGTTAGCGCGTCCATCTCCGGCTACGACATTGGCCGGAATGGCAAGCTTAGATTGCTCGACCGCGATGGCCGCACTGCTGTCACCGGCGAGGGCAGCTTTCCTACAGACATGGCCTTGACTAATGATAGCGCTTTTCTATACGTGCTTAATGGCGGCAATGGCACTATCGGCGCCTTCCATGTCGAACTGGATGGTAGCCTAATACCCCTTCCGGGCGCTGGCGGCCTGCCATCCGGAGCGCAGGGCATCGCCGCGCGCTAATAGTTTTTCTGTGGCCAGTCAGCGACGATCATATGAGCTATAACGGCATCAACATACTTCACGCACCTGCTTTTGCTCCGGAGGAGCAAGATGTTTATAGCCGACGTCTCAATGATCACCTTCGCTCCGATAGGAGCGAAATGTTTCACGTTTGCTCACATGACGCTCCTACGGAGCGCACGTCCTTTCAAAGTCGCAGAGCTAGAAACATCGTGCTCCTCCGGAGCAAAAGCAGGTGCGTCAAGTATGTTGATACCGCTATAACGGCACGATTGAAATCCGCCGCACTTAGTAGCTATTCCTCTAAGGCCACGCGTTCAAGCGGGGAATAGCTCCTAACCCACTCCGATTCAGTTCTTCAATGCAAGCGGCGACTGGTGGAAACCAAGATTGACCTTACTTATCGTTCATCACAGCTATAAGAAAGCGCGAGGTGAGTCACACGCACCTGCCAATCATCACGGATCACATGGGTTGAGCATTAGAGTCAAGTAGCCGCGCAAACGAGAACTGCGATGGCCGAAGTGAGCGAGGTCAGCGCGAGCAACATGGATTTCAGGCAAGCCGCGCTTGGGTACCTTGATGCGCTTTACGGCTTTGCTCTCCTCTTGACTCATGACACGACGGAAGTGGACGACCTGGTGCAGGAAACATACCTGAGAGCCATGCGTGCTTTCGATCAACTAGCGCCGTGCAGCAATCTCAAGGCTTGGCTCTTTACTATCATGCGCAACGTTTGGCTCAATAAACTTCGTAACACACCAAAGGGCTCGTGTTTAATAGAACTGGATGCGGCTGAGGAGGGTTGTGCTGAGTGGTTTAATCGTGTCGCTGACGACCCGTACGTTGTCATGTTGAGAAAGATTGAACTTGAGGAGGTGAGTGCTGCGATTGAAAGCCTTCCGCTTGTTTACCGTGAAGTTGTGATGCTTCGCGATGTCGAGGGCCTAAGTTATCGCCAAATCGCATGCATCTTGGGATGCCCATGCGGCACTGTGATGTCTAGGCTTGGACGCGCGCGAAAAAAGCTTCGTCTCCAGCTTGGATCCCAGGCTAAAAACGAGTGTGGTCACTCGAAGTGATAGCGACCTTCTGATTTTCTGCCAGCAGTTTTTGAATGGTCCGCTCCGTTTCATCGTATGCTCGCAACCAAACGTCCAGAACTCCACCAGCACGACGCGACCGCTTAGACTTTTTATCGTCAGTGGTTCGGAATTGATCCATGTGCCGGGCGCGAATTCCGGAGCAGGGAGACTTCACGATCGATCGAAACGCCGTACGGCAGATGAAAATTGCCGAAGCTCTTCCTGCGTCAGCTGGCCACTATCTGATGACCTGTGAATGATGACCTGTGAATGATTGACGGTTGAATACCGGAGTGATATAAGCTGCCGCATATCCGCTTCAAGTCTAGCTTTAGTCGGAAGGTTACTTACCGTGTTTTCACCCCGACGCGTCCATTTTCGCTAAAGGCTGTCGGATAAAATCGAGGCCTGCCAAATTGATGGTCCGTCGGCCCAGATGGCCAATCAGATCATTGGAGGTTGAAAAATGAATCTCAAACAAGTGCAGCACCTCTCAAATCTCATGCGTTCCGGAGCTGCGACGGGCTTCGCAAATCATTATGCGCGTCATCGACACGTCTGGAGCAGCACTCTATCGCGACGGCACTTTATTCGCACCGCTGCTGGCGCTGGAGCAGCTGGTGTAATGCTTAGTTCGGGCCTGTTCTCGAAAACTTTTGCTGTCCCATCGTCATCAGATCCGAAACCGATTCCTGGAGGCGAGCAATTACTCTTTCCTGACCCAACGGTCTTTCACCTGCATCTACCAGGCTTTCCTCCATTTCCTGATAACAACCCCGCGACCAAAGATCCATCTGTCATTACCGACTTCAACGGAGATATTGGACTCGCTTACGTACGTGGCACCGGCACGCATACTGATTTGTTGTCTGGAGTCGAAAGCCATCTAACCTTCGAAGTTGATCTTCGCTTCATGAAGGGTGAATACGTCGGCGAAGATGGCAACCATCATCACGGCGCATTCGCCTTGATATGACTTGACGTTTTTGACCAGTCTGGTCAACAAATCCACGACTTCAACCCAGGCATTAGCGAAAGCGGTCTTTTCTGGGTTGCTCGCATTGATCCTCACGATGTCAGTGTCAATCCTGGTAATGGCCGTGCATCGATGGACGTTAGTGATCTTGAGGTAGAAGACTACCACGATCTTCTTAACGCACTGTTGGACGGACCCTCGCTAGAAGCAGAGGTTTCCTTCCGCATTGATTGGACGGCGTCTCAGGACAAACATCGCTTCAGTTTTGCACCTGAAACATGGGCCGCGAACCTAGTGTTCAATACAGCTACCGTTGAATGGGAAGGTCGTACCGAAACTAGTATGTTCGTAGCAGATCCGGCTTCTACTTCGACTAGCTTGTTTGCGGAAGTTGGGCACGAACGGAACGGCGTATTCTTTTAAAAACCTCCGTGATCGAACAGCAGGACAGCTTCTCTTAGTCAACAGAGAGGCTGTTTTGTTGCCCAACGTTTCTTTGTCAGCCGCGACGGAACTGCTCTATCCAGTCGCGAATCTTGTCACGGAGCTGCCGAAAGATTGCCATTCGAAAGTTGTAGTCACCAACTGATGAGGGTGGAGGATCCGCTTTGTGAATCCGCTTGGATCTGCCCGGAAATATTGGACAGGTTTCTTTCGCGTGGTCACCGGTGATGATGTAATCAAACTCTTTCCCAACAAATTCATTTACTGATTTCGACTGGTGCTTGGAAATATCGATTCCAATTTCTTTCATTGCTGCGATGGCCTCAGGGCGAACTGAGCTTGAAATATATCCCCGCACTTCGCACCTGGAACCTATCTCCTGCCTCATACCGCAGGAGACCCTCGGCTATTTGACTGCGTGCTGAATTTCCAGTGCACAGTATTAACACAGTCTTCTTGTTAGCCATGAAGCATTTCTGTAGTTTCAAATAAGGCCCACTAAGAGACCGCCGAAAACGGAGAGCAGGAACACTGTGACCGCGACTGAGGTGGCGACTTTTGAGTTAGTGGACCGCGCAATTGTAAAAAGCGAGGGTAAGTTGATGGCCGGACCGGCGATGAGCATTGCGACAGCCGCTCCAGCTGGCGCACCCGCCGAGAGTAGCAGCAGCGCCAACGGAATTTCGAAAAATGTCGGCATAGCTAGTGGAGCCGCAACAAGAGCAACAGCGATGATGACAAGGATCTGCGCGCCGCCCGAGGAAAAGTCATTCCAAGGTACCCAGAGGGCAATTGCCATCGAGACAACTACGCCGATTGCGATCAATGGAACTGTTCGTATCGCGACGTGTAGACATGATCGTACAAATGCGATGAACATTGATCGAGTGGCTGGGTCGGTCTTTGTAGAACAATTTATGGCCCTGGCATTGAAGAGTTGTTCAACGACGGTTCCGGTGAAGAAGACCATCAAAGCTGCGATAATGACACGCATCATTGCAACGCAACGGTCAAACAACATCAAGGTAAGAATGAGCGTGGCGGGATTAAAGTTCGGATGAAATGGTGAATAGCTTCCCGCGCGGTCACTGTCTGACAGTCACCAATATAAAGGCTTCGCGCTTGCCTGGCACTAACGAATGAATGCAATCTTGCCTGCTCATTTTGTTATCGGGATCCGAATCGGGTTGATCGCCTGAGTTTGGATCAAGTTAAGGAGGTGATGGCCCGTTTGCCTATTTGTTCGGTCAATCTTGGCACGGGCGAGAACAGCATGCACCCGGACTTCCTGCCAATTCTCAACTTTCTGCGCGCTCAACCGATAAAACTAACGATCACTTCGAATGGCCACAGTATTGCCATTCTTGATGACGAACATGTGCGTGCTTTTCACGATGTTGAATTCTCCCTGGATTATCCAACCACATTTTTACCCCCTTCCGTGGACGCACCCACTTTGACCAATGCTTCCGCCGTCGAGACAGGTTGGCCCTGTTCGTAGGGTGCCGCGTTTTCGGCTAACACGCGATAACGAAGCAACGCCCCCACGCCGCCTAAATTCTTAAGAACACTGTCGTCCTCAATAAAAGTTATCCGCGCGGACGATAGTTCAGTTGCGCGTCTGATCAGTTCGTCAGCGACCGTGCGTTGGTCCACCACCTTAGTCTCTTCTCCATTTCCCGCATACGCCGCCAAAACTTTTTCTACTTCAGCCTTATCAAATTGGAGCGTGCTTGTGGAAGCAGCAATGAGCAGCTCCTCCACTTGCCCATTAGAGAGGGCAGCGAGAGTTTGCGGCACCCCTGCAACCGCCAATCCATCAGCCCGATATTCATGGAGCAGATGTTCAACCTTTTCCATATCGTTAAGCGAGTTGTAGCGACGATAAGCGATTAGGGATTCCTCGAGTAACTCGTGCTCGGGGGAATCGATTCCGAGACTAAGGACATCGATGACCTTCTCCGAAAGTTCTTCAGACATCTGTTCGCGCAATAATGGAATTATGGTTGCCTGATCTCCCGCAAGGATCACCTGCTCGATTCTTTCATTGCGGACGAGACGTTCGAGCGCGTTAATGACTTCCTTTGCATGATGCAAATGGTAATTCTCAACATGACGCTGAAAACGCATCTGCGACCAACCGCCAACCTGTATTCGTTTCGTCTTTACATTCTGCAATTCTGTGCGCTTGACGGTTCGCCCAAGAGCGAAGACAAAGATTCTCGCGACATTCGTGTCAGCCTGAACCACAGCATAGCGTTGATACTGATCCAGCAATCGCGCCAACGGATATAGGTGTGGGCGGTCATAGATGAACAGGCGGTTATCGTCGATTGGAACCTCCAATTGCACGGCCTCGAAAAAGTTGCTGGCGCCTGAACAGGCAAAAATCGCTAGGCCCTGAGTCGCACTGCGAATGTCCTGTTCGAGGTATCTGTTTATCCGCAAGAGGTCCGCTTCGAGGCTATTCCTTTCCGGTGTCCTCTGCGCGTAGGTTTCTGCGCGTTCAGGAAATTGTTTGCGTACAAAACTATGAAAGTTATGGCGCCCATGCTCATCCGCTTCAGCGTTGAGAAATAAACTCACGACAGGCAGATCTTGTGGTTCAAAAGCAGCTAGCTTTTCTAAGAGATGTTCCAGTGACATAGCTTTATCCTTTTGCACATGAAGTGCCGCATCATTAGTTCTTGTCGCAAACGAGATGCCAACTGAGTCTCAGTTTGTGAATGTTAGATTTCCGATAAGGACCAGACGAGATAAGAGTCCATAGACAGCGAAACCGGTATGCTGCTTGCCTATCCAACTAATGAAAAGCTGTTAAGAGGAAAATAAAATAGCTGACTAGGCTTGCCACACAAATTATTGGCTGGTTTCCAGGTTTGGTAAGCCAGGAAATTCGTGTGCGCTACTGGTACGGAAATGAAAACGGATGTTTCGATTTCGTGCGAATACAGGTTGATGTCGTAAAGAGAAGGACGAATTAACGGGAGGATCACATGAAAAGTAACAAGCTCATAAAAGAGGTCGTGAAATGTGGGCAAGAGTTATTGAAGTGATGCTCGGCTGCTGGCTTGCCATGAGCCCCTTCATCTTCCGCCACCCTGCGAATGATAGAGTTCTTTGGTTCAACGATTTGTTTTCAGCCATTGCCGTGATCGTGCTTGCGCTTATTTCGTTCTGGCCGCCATTGCGATTTGCCACGTCGCAAATCTTGCAGTCGCTCTATGGCTGATTGCATTCGGATTTTGGGTTTCCCCGTATGCCGCTCCGTCGGCGCTGCAGAACGATATTGTGGTGGGATTGTTGCTCTTGATGTTTGCGATCGTTCCCAATGATGCGACCCAACCGCCGGGGCTATGGTGTGATTTCTTCGCCAGAGGACGCAAAAACGGCTCACTGCCGCAGTCTTAACTGAAGAGATTTTGAACAGGAGGTGCACTATGCCAACTCGCGCGCAGATGAGTGAGTCAGTAGAGCATGAAGAGAATCACACGGAACTAATGCGCGCGGCACTCGAAGGGCAAACCGAGACCGTGCAGAGATTACTCGATGGCGGCGCTGACCTGAATGAAAGAGACGATGAAGGCCGGACCGCTCTAATGTTTGCGGTTACCAACATGCACACTGACTCCGTGAAGGCGTTGCTGGAGCACGGTGCTGACGTGAACACGCGGAATAATGATGGTTGCACAGCCTTGATACTGGCGGCCTCGTCAGGCGAGATTGAAATTGTCCGAGCTTTGTTGAGTAAAGGCGCCGACGTTTCAGCGAGGTTAACTCAGACCGGAAAGACAGCCTTAATGCTGGCGAAAGAGAAAGGGTATAGCGAGATCATTCAATTACTCGAGGAAGCCAGAACTAAACAGTGATGCTAGGGCCTGGCTGTCCAAACAGGCGGAAGGGCATAAGCCATCGTGCCCGCAAGGAGCTGTATGCAACGTAAAGGAACTCTACTAATCGTAATCTCACTACTGTTTACGTTCGCAGGTTGTAGCGTTGCTAAGCGAGCTAGCCGCAGCCCGGAAACGGATGCCCTGTTGCGTGCAGCGAGAACCGGGAATGCTGATACGGTCAGAACACTTTTGGCCTCACCGAACGTGGACGTTAATGGCCTCGATAAGCACGGCAATACGCCTTTAATTGAAGCAGCGTCGCTTCCAGCTCCTCTCACTCAGCGGCGGGACAGATTCCGGCTGGATGGATGTACGGGCGTTCAGTCTTGCCTTTGATTGGTCCAAAATAGCAGTTAGCGAAACCGATGAAGAGAAGATAGAGTTTCCCGCGTTGAGCTTGGGGGAAGCAATTGAGGCTCTTACTGAAGCGGCTTATGGGAAGCGACTGACTTTGAACATGCCCGAAGAATCACGTTGTCAGTGACAAGCGCGATGCGCCCGGAAGCTACTCACAGAATAATTGATCAGAATAATGTCCGAAGATCTCATCGTTCATCCATTCGGCGAAGTTGAAAGCTACTTGGTCGAGGAGGTAATGGACGGTGTTGCACGACAATTCAGCATCCGAGTCAGCCTTGGCGCGCGACTTTCTATACCCGCACAAAGTTTTTCTCATCAGCGCGGTCAGTACCTCTCTACTAAATTCCTTAATGTGTTAACGACACACGAGCAAGACAATATACGCATTAGATTAGGCATTACGAGTGTTGACCTCTTTGTACCAGAACTCAATTTCGTTTTCGGTGAGGCTTCAGCCACTCTGCGTGCAGCGGTATTTTCCATTGCGAGGCTCGACCCTCGGGCGTATGGAGAGGCAGAGGATACAGCGCTACTCATTCGTCGCGCGACTACAGAGGCGGTGCATGAGCTTGGGCACGTATTCGAATTGGGCCACTGCAAGCAATCGAATTGCGTGATGTGGTTTTTAAATACGCTTTCCGAAACAGATCACAAGGGAAGCAGCTTCTGTCATCGATGCGCCGGACAGCTTGGGCCTCTTGTGCATACGGCTGGTATATGACGTACACTGACAATGATTATCCCTTTCTTCCAACTGAAGACAACGAGTGTGGCGGAGAGCGTCAGCTACCGCTCCCTTATAATCCTCGATTTAAGCTACCGCCACTTTCGCACAAAGGCTATGAGACCGCCTGAACAAGCGCCATAGGAGGCTTTGAACGTGCTTATGGCATACGAATGGAAATTAGAGTCAGCTCAGTAACGCTTGCTGCTGGCCCATGACGTGTATAGACTCACGCCGGATTTGCTGTTTGAACCGCGGTTCGTCTGAATCGCGTAAAGGCGCCTCCCTTCGCGCCTACAAAACGGTTCGAGTGATAATATCCATAAGTCTATTCGTACCCGCTGGACAATGGAGAGCAAAGCCAGATCCCTCTCGCAACAGAACATCCAAGATACGCTGACGCGCTATCTCGTCGCGCTCCTGTGCGTGGCCGTCGCTCTTTTCATCCGCTGGCTACTCGATCCACTGCTGGAAGATAATCTTGCGTTTCTCACCATCTATGGTGGAGTGGCAGCCGCCGTTTGGTTCGGGCGATGGCGGCCTGCAACGCTAACAGCATCGTCGGATTCCTTGCATGTAATTATCTGTTCGTTCCGCCGCGTTATCACTTTATCCTCAACCCAGTGGTCTTTGCGGGGCTGGCGGGCTACTCGATTTCGTGCGCACTTATCATCTACACCGGAGAGCTTATGCACAGGGCGAGAGAACGAGCGGAGCGTGAAGTTACTGAGCGAAAGCGGGTGGTTGAGGCGTTGCATGAGAGTGAGAATTTATTTCGCACCTTGGTGAATGCTTCGAGCCAATCTGTTTGGCGCTTACGACCAAATGGCGGACCCGCCATCAGGGGAATTGACGATGGGAATGCAGCATGGTGGCGGGAGTTTACTGGCCAGACTGAAGAGCAAAGGACGGCTGACGACGGAATGGGCTGGCTCGCTGCGGTGCACGAGGAAGACCTGGTAGCGGCCCGTAAGAATTGGCTCAAAATTGTTTCGACGGATGAGCCAACTGCGGTGGAGTTTCGTGCGCTTCGCGCGGATGGTGCCTGGCGCTGGCTGTTCGTTCAGGGAGTGCCGATCAAGGACGAACGCGCGAAGGTGATCGAATGGGCGGGCACGGTCAGGGATATTACCGAACGCAAGGAGGCAGAGAGGGAGCGCGAAGAATTACTTAAGCGAGAGCATGAGGCGCGTGAGATTGCGGAAAAGGCAAACAGTTTCAAGGATGAGTTCCTCGCGACGCTCTCACATGAATTGCGCAATCCCCTCAATGTCATCCTGGGTTATTCAGAACTCTTGCTGCGTACTCCTGAAGTCGCGAAATCCAGACACTTGCTTCGGATGGGTGAGGCGTTGAAACGAAACGCGCAGTCTCAGTCTCAGTTGATTAACGACTTACTAGATCTGTCGCGGTTAC
>DATBSH010000323.1:0-7700 GCA_036559885.1 Pyrinomonadaceae bacterium | reverse complement strand
GAGGGCAGATTTAAGAGGCCTCGGAAGAACTGGCTAGAGTTTGTCGGCAAGAAGGTCGAAATCACTGGCGCCGTTAAGACCAGAAAAGAAAACCAATTCATCAAGGTTGATGAATTAACGGTTTTGGCCGAACCACCTGCGGCAACCGAGCAACAGCCGAACGTTATCGGGATTGAAGCAGAGTTGTTGATGAAAGATCTATTCGGGACCGAACAGAAGCTGAGCAGCTTTCGTGGTCGCATAGTTATTCTTAATTTCTGGGCAACTTACTGCGTCCCATGTCGCAAAGAGATGCCGGACCTCGCAGCAATTCAGAATCAATACGCGGCTTTGGGTGTGCAGGTGATCGGAGCATCAGCGGACCCGATCGAAGATCAAAAGAAAGTTCTGGTTTTTATCAGGGAGACGAAAATAAATTTCCCTATATGGTTGGGCGCCACAACTCATGACATGGCAAGTTTTGGGTTGGGACCAGGTCTGCCGGGGACAGTGATCATTGGACGCGACGGCAGAGTTGTTTGGGTTGGTCGTAATGTTGTTGACCAGGCTGATCTAAAAAAGCAGGTGGAGCAACTTCTGGCCCAGGCGAGTAAGCAAGCTAAGGATGTGCTGGCCTCAAACAGAAGCGGAACTAAAGACGCCTCAATGGTTCCGTCTTGACCGCTTTGACCGGGTGAGGGCCGCGCCGTGAGCGGGGCAGGAGAAAATGATTACAAGTGGACGTATGGCGTGCGCCTGATCTCTTATCAGATCGATCGCGCGACATGGCGTAACACACTGACCTATCGCTTTCATCCGAGGTTTACGGCGGGTGTTGAGTATAACCCTTTGGCGAACAAGGTGAGTCCGATTGCGAATCTTGTTGTTGTGACAGAGTCGCATAATCGTCCTGCACTAATTCTGGGAACAAGCTCGGACCGAATCGGGACACCTTATGGACAATCCTTCTACGCCACGTTCAGCAAAAACCTGAAGCATTACATCACGCTACCAGTTAGTCCTTACTTGGGAGTCGCGTATGGAACATATGAAGATCGTGCTCGCGCGATCGGGGGGTTGAACATCAGCATCAATGAGCAGTGGAGTTCGACGATTCTGTTTGACGGCGTTCGTGTGCATCCGCTTTTGAACTACACCAGAGGTCGCCATCAATTCGGAGTCATATTGGAACGCGGACGCCATCCGGGTGTAAGTTACAGCGTCTCGTTTTGAGAGATATCCTTGAACTAATTCGCATTGATCCGATTTTCTATGAACACCACTCCTAGCGGAGTGCACGTTTGCAGAAGCAACCTATGATTGAGCCTGACTACATTCGAGCGCATAAACATTCCTCGAATCATCGAGACGAACTCATGCAAAGCGACCTTTGTGGTTGCTTCTGCTGCCTGGGCATATATAGTCCAAACGAGATTAAAGATTGGATTGATGAGGATGAGAATGGGATCGGCTTGTGCGCCCTATGCCCCAAATGTGGCATCGACTCAGTGATTGGCTCGGCCTCAGGGTATCCGATTGCGAAAGACTTTCTGGAGCGAATGCATCTTCATTGGTTCTGAAAACGAATCCGGTGACGGTGGTCTATCAATTGAGCAGTTTAAGAAA
The DNA here is from genome assembly GCA_036559885.1 of Pyrinomonadaceae bacterium. GTDB lineage: Bacteria > Acidobacteriota > Blastocatellia > Pyrinomonadales > Pyrinomonadaceae > PSRF01. The sequence continues at coordinate 6,095 of DATBSH010000323.1, read as the reverse complement.
CTCCTTTGAATCCTCTATACCATCCAACAAGCGCTTGGAGGGGACTCGCCGGAGTAAGGGGCTTAATCTTCTCCTCAAACTCATCAGTGTAGAGAACCCCCTTTATTACATCGCGAATACTTCCATCTTTATCAACTACGACTGTAATAGGCAACACGTCGCTATCGTCAAAGAGGGCCTTGGTTGATTCTGAACCCAGTGCGATCCGATAATTGACTCTCATTCCGCTGACGAAACGGCGGACCGCAGTACTAGTCTGGGGGATAACTGATACCGATGATCCTCAATCCCTGACGGTGATATCGCTTCTGCATCTTTACGAGATCCGGAATCTCAGTTCGACAAGGCACACACCACGTCGCCAAAAATTGATCAGCACAACTTTACCCTGATACTCAGACAAGAGAGGACGAACATTCAGCGCAGCAATTGCCATGATTATATTAGCCACTGGCTACATAATGCCCGGCCGCACCGTGGTTTATGATTCCGTCGGCAAAGATACGTTCGCTAGTTCGCTCGATTCGCTGCCTTCTGAGTTAAGAACGCGCGATGTTAGCAGCACGCTTTTCTCTGCGTAACTCAGCGTTCTCTGCGCCGTGGCAAAACAGTCAGTACCGAAACGCGGTAGCGTCGGGTCTCGGTAAAACTGATGGCGCCTGCGATTCACGACGACCCGACGCTACCGCGTTTCGGTACTGACTGTTTTGCCACAGGGGCCAGAGTTACGCGGAGAATGGAGTCTGCTGACGGAATTATGCCTCGACTAGAAGAAGAACTTTGGAAACCATCCCGCGAGCGCGTGAACAATGCGCTGATGACAGATTTTTTCAAATCCGTCGGTTTAGCGGGCGCTGAATATTCAGAAGCCCACCGGTGGTCTATTGAGAAACCGGAAGAGTTTTGGTCGGCAGTATGGGATTACTGTGGAGTTCTGGGTGATAAAGGAAATCTCGTTTTACGCGATGGCGATCGCATGCCGGGCGCACAGTGGTTTCCCGAAGGACAACTCAATTTCGCTGAAAACCTATTAAGGCGATGCGACGATAGCGAGGCACTCGCCTTTTGGGGAGAAAACGGTACACGTACGCACTTGACCCGGAAGCAACTGTTTCACGCAACAGCGCGTTGTGCGGCAGCACTACGCGCGGCTGGAATCGTTGCTGGGGATCGAGTAGCGGCCTATCTGCCAAACATTCCAGAGACCGTCATCATCATGCTGGCGGCGGCTAGCCTTGGTGCCGTTTTCTCTTCGTGCTCACCCGACTTCGGCGTGCAGGGAGTGGTTGACCGCTTCGGGCAGATTGAGCCGAAGATCCTGTTCGTGACCGACGGCTATTGGTACAACGGCAAGCCGGTAAGAGTTTTAGAAAAGAACGCAGAAGTTGCTGCACGGCTCTCGTCAGTTGAAAAAGTGGTAGTAGTGCAGTTTTTAAGTTATGTGGCAGACAACAACGCGATTCCACACGCACAAACCTGGCGTAACTTTTTAGAACCGTTTCGTTCGGCGACGAATATCGAATTCATTCGGCTTCCTTTCAATCAGCCTCTCTTCATTTTGTATTCGTCCGGCACAACGGGCGTACCCAAATGTATTGTGCACAGTGCGGGCGGAACGCTGTTGCAGCTTCTGAAAGAACATCAACTTCATTGCGACATCAAATCCGGCGATCGATTGTTTTTCTTCACGACCTGCGGCTGGATGATGTGGAACTGGCTTGTGATTGGACTAGCCTCAAGCGCAACGGTGATGCTCTATGACGGTTCGCCATTGGCGGGTGAGGGACAGTTACTCTTCGATTACATTGAGCAGGAACAGATCACACACTTTGGTGTGTCGGCTAAGTTCATTGATGGGATAGCCAAGAAAGGTTTATCGCCAATTCAGACGCACGATCTGAGCACGTTGCAAACAATCTTCTCCACCGGCAGTCCGCTCTCGCCTGAAAGTTTCGACTACGTCTATCGTCACGTCAAAGCCGACGTTCAGTTGGCATCAATTTCTGGAGGCACAGACATTATTTCTGCGTTTGTATTAGGCAATCCGCTGTTACCGGTGCGACGCGGCGAGATTCAATGTCGCGGACTCGGCATGGCCGTCGATGTTGTTGACGAGCAGGGCCAACCCGTGCGTGGCGAAAAAGGCGAGTTGGTTTGCACGAAGCCTTTTCCCTCGATGCCTCTGGGTTTTTGGAATGACCAGCATGGCATTAAATATCGCGCGGCCTACTTCGACAAATTTCCCAATATTTGGGTACACGGTGATTATGCGGAGATCACGGCCCACGACGGCATGGTCATCTACGGGCGTTCCGATGCAACGCTGAACCCGGGCGGTGTGCGCATCGGCACGGCGGAGATTTATCGACAAGTCGAACAATTGCCTGAAGTAATCGAGTCGTTGGTGATCGGACAGGAATGGGAAAACGACACCCGTGTCGTGTTATTCGTCAAACTGAATACGGATGTCGAATTCGATGACGAGCTGAAGTGCCGTATCAAAGAGACGATTTGTCGGAACGCTTCACCACGCCATGTCCCGGCTGTAATCGTCGCGGTTGAAGACATACCACGCACGAAGTCAGGGAAGATTGTTGAGTTAGCGGTCCGCGAGACGGTCCACAACCGTCCGGTGAAAAATCTGGAAGCACTCGCCAATCCAGAATCCTTAAAATACTTTGCGAATCTTGCAGAACTGCGCTGCTAGATCGCCGGAAAAGCAAACATAGAGTTGTGTCCTCATGTGGATTTCTCTGTGCAACCTCTGTGTCCTCTGTGCCTCTGTGGACCTGCCGCTTGTATCACATCGTTTACCATCACAGTTCTGGTTTGCCGCGGGAGTTGTGCTGTTAGTCTCCTTCAATAGCTTTAGTGTCGAAGGAGATCGTCATGCACAAAAGAATCCTTTCGGCGGTTCTCGCCGTTCTGACTATCAACCTGGTCAGTCATGCGCAGGCGGGAGTAGGCGCGAAACCTAAGGACGTCCAAGCGGCGGATAAGATCTTTTCGACTGTCGTTAGACTCGGCGTCGATGCAAACAGACTTGTCAAAGTCACCCTGCGTGATCGAAGCGAACTTACGGGCTACATCCGTGAAATTAACAACGATGATTTCGTATTAGTAGGTGACGAGACCGGCACTGTCCACAAACTCACCTACGCACAGGTCAAACAAGTCAAGCCATACCAAAGTAGGGGCAGGAAGGTTGGGAGTGTCATTGGTTACGTGGCAATCTTCGGAATAATCGTGGCCATGTCCATCGGCTATATGCGCAAGTAGGGATCTGCGTCATGCGCGCCGAGTCGCTAAACCAGTAACGTCGTAATTTGAAATGGAGCTGCTCGATTTAGGGCTGTAGAGGTTCGCCTTGTTTGACACGCAGTTCAATTGTCTTTACGTTCGCAAAATCTACCAGCGGACTACGTGTTAACACCAGAAAGTTGGCTTCGTAGCCATCTTTGAGATAGCCGATCTTACGTTTGGGAAATATCGTGGCAGCGGTTGCTTCAGTCCACATCTTTAATAACGTGAGATTATCGAACGCTTGGAGTTTTGAGAGACTGAGCGCTTCCGCTAATGCTGTTTGCCGGAAGTTATCGCTGCCAATGGCGATTGGCACACGATATTTCCGGAGCAGCTGTAAGTTTTGGACCAGCATTGAGCGCACTGCTAGCCGATCAGGTTCACTGAGTTTCTCATTAAAGGTTTGATCGATTGCCTCACCAATCGTAGTTACCACGACAATCTGTTTCTTCCCGGCGAGTATGGCATCAGCTTCTGAAATCTTATAGCGAGAAAGGTTTGTGTAATTTGCAATATCGTTTCGCTCTGGTCTGAAACCCGGCAGATGGTTGATCTCATCAACACCGGCGGCGACGGCCGCATGAAAATCGGCGGCGGTTTCTACGTGGGTGGAAACGCGCAAACCGTCATGATGGGCCCTGCGTACGATCTCTGGAAGAATGGCGGGATCGAGACCTTTCCAACCGTCGTATGCTTTGTCGTCCTTGCGCTTTGCATACTCTTCGGAATAGAGCAAGTAAGTCTTAATGAAATCAGGTTTGCCCGCCATGATGATGGGCCACTTGCGTTCGAGATCCGTAGCGTTGTCGATGACGTAATAGAAACCTCCTTCGCCATCCTCCGGCTTGAAGCCGCGTTGAGGTATCACAATTTCAGTCGGATGACCGCCTGAACCAGTTAGACCACCATTTGAGAGTATTCCGTCGACACTGGTGGGAAGATTGATTCGCGCTGACGTAGGCTGTTTTGATCTGAGCAGGCTATTCGGATTCTTGACGTAAAAAATTCCTGCTTCGAGATACATCTTATTGATTCGCGCAAAACGTTCGTCACTGGACCAATCGAGGTTGTGATTGTGAGCTTCTCCAAATGGCGGCACGACGTATTTGCCGGAGAGGTCAAAAGCACGATCGACATGTCCGGGTCGCTTTCGGCTTAACAGGCCGCCAACTGAATAGAATGTCCGTCGAACGAACTTCTGGCCGTCGAACCAATTTCCGTTAGCGAACTCATAGTTGTGACTGGAGGTGGGAACCTGTGCCTGTGCTGAGAAGCTGGCGAGCAGCACGGCAAGAACCACGGCTTTTCTCATGACCGTTCTCCCTTTGCTCATCTAACACCGCGGAGCGAAGAATTGGTGCATTTTAATGGGACTTACATGATGGAAAGAACGCTTGCCAAGAAGTTCAGTCGAGCGGTGTTCTCATTTATGAAGAGCGATATTGGCTTACTTTCATGACTTGTTGGGGACAACCGGCATAACAGTTATTCGTCGCATGAAAGCATCCTTTTTCATTTACCTGATGTTCTCGCTGGCGGCGACCTCGCTCGGGCAAAATACTGGCTCCAATAATCGCCGTTCAATGGTCCGCATTCCTGGCGGCACTTTCCTGATGGGCATCGACGCCTCAAGAGTTCCGGAAATCGCCGAAGCCTTCGACATCTCAAAGCATCCTGATCTGATCGAGGCGGAAACGCCACAGCATACCGTGACTATCGATGCGTTCTATCTCGATAGATACGAAGTGACGAACGCTGCTTTTCAAAAATTCATCCATGCCCAACCCGAGTGGAGCGCGGCGCACATTCCGAAACGATTTCATAACGGGAACTATCTCAAAGATTGGAACGCTAATAACTTTCCCAAAGGAAGGGGCAATCATCCGGTGGTCAATGTGAGTTGGTACGCCGCCGTCGCTTTTTGCCAGTGGTCAGGTAAGCGTCTGCCGACTGAAGCGGAATGGGAGTACGCCGCACGCGGCGGTTTGAAGGATAAGAACTTTCCGTGGGGTGATGAACCGGTTGACGGTTCGCGTGCAAATTATGGCGGCGCCAACATCGATGGAACGACCCCAGTTGGTAGTTATCCGGCCAACGGCTATGGTCTTTTCGACATGGTGGGAAACGTCTGGGAATTTATGGCGGACGAATGGGCACCTTATCCTAATCTGCCGCAGGTGAATCCTGTTGCCGGTGGGAAGTTGTACACCGTATGGCATAAATCAGGCAGGAGCACAGAATCAGTTTTGGACCAGAGCTTCAGCGAAGTAACCACCCGACGAGTGATTCGCGGTGGCAGCTTCGCCGGTGCGCCGTTAAATCTGAGAGTGACTTATCGCGACTCACACCCACCGAATGGGGCGCAAGCCTTTGTGGGCTTCCGCTGTGCAGCGCCGTGAGACCCTTCCTCAAACAGTTTCGTGTTAACAATCGAGTGGCGTAGATCGTAATGGCGTCTCAGTCACTGTCGGAACGCGAGCGAATGTCCGATACGCTTTAGCTTGTCGTGAGCTGCGATATAGTCAACTGCTTTCAGGCAAGCACGTGTGATGTTGCTGAAACCAGTTGAATGTATCGCATCTCACGACAAGCTAAAGAGGCTCTTGCAAAACTCAGATCTCTGGCATGGAGTCAGGACCACCTCGCGGGAGGCGTTCGTGTGAATTCGTGGATCTTTTTTTCGCGCAGAAGAACGATCCACGAAACCACACGAAATAAACACAAAAGCACTCTTGGTCTTACTTCGTGTCAGTTCGTGTGAATTCGTGGATCGGAGTGGGTGCGAAGCCTCT
>DATBSH010000322.1:0-26632 GCA_036559885.1 Pyrinomonadaceae bacterium | reverse complement strand
CTTTCAGCATCCCAAACGCTTTTTATTAGATGTCATGCAGCGAGAGAAAAGAAGGTCAAGTAATGAGCATTAGATACTTCCGATCAATTACCTTAGTGATCGTTGAAAACCGAGTCACGCGCACAATCTTCAAGAACCGTGGATACATAGTCGCATTCACCTTACTTGCATCTCTTCTGGTCATGAGCCTGATTGATGCAGATAGGCATGTCGGAGCTCAGGGCGCATTTCCGGATCCAAATGCAAACTGCCCTCATCCAACTTGCGGCGAAGTTTCGCCGCTTATCCCGATGCAAAGCACGGAAGCCGTTCACATGGGTCTGGTTTGGAGAAGGAATTCACCGACACCCAAGATCTTGTTTCACGCGAGGTTTCCAGAGTACACAGCTAATGACGTTGCCGATCCTGCGTTGATCGATCTGGCGATTCAACGCGGCGCCTTAACAACGGCGGGAAATCAGTTCAATAGTTCGCTCCGCGATGTGCTTCACGGATTTGATCCTTTCCTCGGGCTTGGGACAAATCGATCCGCAGACGATTCATTTCAGCGGCTCACGTACGGCGGTTATCTCATGCGGCAGGGTTTGAGCCAAAGCGTACCAACGCGCATCGTTGCAAATCGCCCGATGGAAAGACAACTCTTGTTCGACATCGTCAACCCGGACGCGTTTAAGAACAATGGCAAGTTTCACACCGCATTGTTGGATGAGACGGACTTTGCCTTAAACCGAGCGGCGTTCACGGAAAACGGCTATTCAAAAGGTATGTTCTACAACACCTATTGCAATGCCCGTGTGACGTTGGCAGACGGACGTGTCTATGTTTTCGGCGGACATGACATGCAAAGTGACAACGGATTGTACAAAGTCAACATCTTCGATCCTGAGACGGAGAGATGGGTTCAACGTCGTCAGCCGTGCACGAGATCAAACTGGGCCGCCGATCCATTCGGCGTGGAGTTATTCGCGCAAAATCCGAACGCGCAGTTCTATCCCAACTGCGATCCGAGAAATCAACAAAGCACTCAGCCTTCTGAAGCATCAGACCAGAAGTATGGTCGCTGGTATCCTTCGGCAATTGCGCTGCCAAACGGAATGATTCTTGTTGTGGGCGGCTTCGATCAGAACAACTCAGTACCGCCGGATCCAAATAGAGTTTCGAAGGGTCGACAAAATATTTCGCAGACTGATACGGCATTTACGGCAAGCCGCGTGAATCAAGTCGTCCCGGAAGTTTATGATCCGAAGACTGATCGAAACGTTGCGCTTGAGAATGCGCGGATGGCTTTCCCACTCTATCCGCAACTTGAAGTGGTCCAGACCGGTCCACGAAAGGACGATTGGGTGGTCTGCACGTACGACGGCGAGAAAGATTATGGCGCCGAGGCTATACCAGGCGGAGCGAAGTTCGGTATAGGAGGTGCAACTCCTTCATTCACCCAGGGCACGACTTATTGTCTGGATGTGCTTGGGGCTCTCAAAGATCCCAATCGAAATGTTCCGGCAAAGAATCACTGGAAGCTTGTTGATACGGCTTCCGAGGTAAGACCTTACTGCTGTCCGACGGCAAGCTTAATCGAAATCGATGGCGATGGTCATACGGTGTCACATAAGTGGTTCATGATTTCGGGGCAGAATGCGAACGGTGATCAGACCGGCACAGTCGAAGTCATTAACTTTGCCGATGCAAACCCGCACTGGGAAATTGTAGGCAGCATTCTGCAGCCACTTGCGACAACCAAAGCAGTGCTGCTTCCTGATGGCAAGGTTTTGATCGGACAGGGAGTTAACCGATCACCAAACTGCAATGTAAACGGCCAACCATGTACCTACGAAGAGAGAGAAGGTCTCCACTTCCAGATGTTCGATCCGGCAACCGGTTCGGTCGCCAAACTAGCAAGAACGACAGTGTCACGTGGTCTCCATGGCACTGCCACATTGTTGCCAGACGCATCGGTTTTCTTTGCGGGTGAGAACCGAGAAGCACTCGTTCGACCGGACGATCCATCGTTTCCGCTCCTTTCTTCCTATGCTGGGTTGTTGCCGCGCGGCGATCCGGATTTAGGTGCTCCCGTCGGACAGCTATTTTTTCCGCCGTACTTGTTTAAGCAAGATGGCAGTCGCGCTACACGACCCGTAATCGAGAGTGCTCCGGAAGATATTTCCTACGGCGGTCATTTCGATATCTCAGTCGCGGGTAATCCTGATCAGATTTCATCTGTGGTTCTGCTCAGAAGTGATCACAATACTCACAGTCTAACCACCGGTGATCGTTACGTGAAACTTTCATTTCACCAAAAAGGCGCGGCTCACAAAGGAGAAATTCGAATCAGAGCACCAAAACTGCCCGCTCAGGCGGTTCCCGGAATTTATATGTTGTTCGTCCTTGACCAAGCCGGCATACCCAGTCTCGCTAAGCGCGCGTACTTGCAGTGAGACCTGCTTTCGATCTGGAACAATTTATAAAGGTGGATTGTCACACAAACGTTCTGAACAAAAAGGGGGAAACATGAAGAAGACAGCGAAACTTGTTGGTCTTGTGGTTGCTATTTTGATGTCAGTAGGAATAGCGAGGGCGGACCAACTCGTGTTTACCACGACACTGACCGGCTCACAGGAGGTACCACCCACCGGTTCACCAGGCATTGGAAGCGCATTGGTAACCGTCGACACCGTCACTAATTTACTGACGGTCAACGTTTCGTTCGCCGGCTTGGTGAGTCCAACCATCGCCTCGCATATCCATTGCTGTGCCGGTCTGGGTGTTAACGCGATGGTGGCCACGGCCGTTCCAACTTTTCCTGGCTTTCCTCTGGGCGTTACAACGGGAACTTATCTACAAACGTTTGACCTGACTCTTGCATCGACGTACAACCCCGCGTTCATCACTGCACATGGCGGAACGGTAGCGGGCGCACAAGCGGCTTTTATAGCGGGATTAACGAGCGGTCAGACGTATTTGAACATCCACACTTCTCAGTTTCCCGGTGGCGAGATTCGCGGACAACTTCAAGCTGTACCTGAGCCGACCACACTTGTGTTGTTGAGCATGGGCGTGATCGGTGCGTTGGGAGCACTTAGGAGGTATCGTAAACGCGTCTGAAGTAGCTCAACCGCGAGAAAGCCATTCAATATGTCGCCCTTGTAGGCGCGAAGTAACGTGATATAGATCGGCAACCAATTGCGCTCCAAATGTACATTCGCCTGGCGGAGAGTACGCAACTCAATACTCAGGTGCACGCAGAACACTGTTGGCGTTTTCGTAATAAAGAGGCTAATAGGAAAGAAGGCGGCTGTTCAGCCGCCTTCTCTCTTTGGCGTTGGTAATGCTTACTGTCGCATCGGACCATGTCGATGTTTCGACGGTGCTGGTGAAGAGGAAGCTGCCGGAGGTGACTTCAAACTCACGGCGACATCCTGCTGCTTGAGACCACCTACTTCTCCCGTCAGAGGCGCGTCTGCCTCGGTCCGGATAACCGTCGCAATCCAATCCGGGTCGGCGCCACCTGGACAATGTGCCCAGCGCATCAGTGGCTCCGTGCCAATCATTATCATCCCGGTGTGATTGTTCCGGTCCGCATCTTCTTTTGGGTTCTTGTAGACGAAACCCAACGCCGTTCGTAGCTGCTTAATGTCGTCGGGCTTCCCCGTGAGGAACGTCCAGCCTGGTCCAACACCATGCTTCTTAGCGAAGGCTTTCAAATCGCGAGGCCTATCTTCCTCGGGACTGAGGGTGATTGATTAAAAGAGAATATCGCGTCCGACCCGGCCATTTAGTTTCTCCTGTACCTGCACCAAGTGGTGTGTGATCACCGGACAGATGTCTTTGCAACGCGCGAACATAAACTGAATGACTACTCGTTTGTCCTTCACTAGATCATCGTAAAACCGGACGCTCTTGTTGTCTTGGGTAATCAGCGGCACGTTCGGCAGATGCCGTCGCTGGATCTGCTCCCGCGGCGAGACATCTATGAAGTTATACCTCTGTTTGCTTTTCGGGGTTGCTTCCTGGCCCAACAATGTAGTGCTGAGCCCGGCTGCTCCCATCGCCGCCGTAGTTGCAGCAGCATTCGACAGCCATCTTCTTCTGTTCATTTTTTCATGCTCATTCTCCTTTCTTCGCTGCGCTCATAACGGCGATGGTTAAGGATCAGTATCGTTGTCGATTACGTCCGCTGAACTTCAAACAAGAGCATCATGGCGTGATCTTCGTGAACCGTGCTGTGACAATGCATCGGCCAGTCACCGCGGAAGTCACGGAATCGGAAGAACATCAGATCCGCAACCAACGGCTTTGCCATCTTTTGTGAGACATGACTCGCCCTGCCGTTCAGTGCGCTCCGCTTGTTAGGGCTACGCCCCTCGTTCGGTCTTTGACCTGATCAAGCTGATAAACATGGGTTGCCTGCTTAAACCAATGGGGCCAAGGCCGCACCAAGGGCGTAGCCCATATAAGCCGTAGATGCGGTGCGTGTTTGCCCAGCGTTCTCAAGAGTTCGTAGGATACTCCGCTTGAGCGTTCATCGATGAAAACCAAACCAACAGCAATCGATCCTGTTTGCCACATGACTGTCGATCCGGCAGGCGCAGCTGGATCATACGAGTACAAAGGCCAGACATACTACTTTTGCAGCACTTCTTGTGTTCAGAAGTTTCAACGAGATCCAGAAAGTTTTCTCCACCAGCACCCTCAGCCGCACGTGGTCTCTCTTGGCGCAACAAGACTGATAGACCAGCCAACAGACACATTGACTAAGGCCGCGGTCGAATACACGTGCCCGATGCATCCCGAAATTGTTCGCAATGGACCAGGTAATTGTCCTATCTGCGGGATGAGCCTTGAACCGCGCACGATCTCCGCCGAAGAAGAAGAAAACTCGGAGCTCGTCAACATGAGGCGACGGTTCTGGATTTGTGCGGTCTTAACTCTTCCGCTGCTAATCATCGGCATGAGCGAGTTGATCCCAGGCAACACTGTTGAGCGGCTCATACCGATGAGCGCCAGAGGATGGATTCAACTGCTGCTCGCAACTCCGGTGGTGCTTTGGGGAGGTTGGCCCTTCTTCGTTCGTGCCGGCCAATCGATCGTCAATCGATCCCCGAACATGTTTACGTTGATCGGCATGGGCGTTTTCGTCGCGTATGTTTTTAGTGCCGTTGCCGTAATCGCGCCTGGCGGTTTTCCCGCTTCATTCCGCGCAATGAACGGCGAAGTACCAGTCTACTTCGAGGCAGCGGCAGTGATTGTGACGCTCGTGCTGCTCGGTCAGGTTCTTGAGCTAAAAGCCAGGAGCCAAACTGGCACAGCGATCAGGGCTCTCCTCGGTTTGTCACCGAAAACGGCGCGTTTGATTCGTGATAATGGAGTGGAAGAAGACGTGCCGCTTGAATCGGTGCAGCCCGGCTACAAGCTGCGTGTGCGACCGGGCGAAAAAATTCCTGTGGATGGCCTCGTACTTGAAGGTGCAAGCGCCGTGGATGAATCGATGATTACAGGCGAACCAATTCCCGTTGAGAAGTCTTCTGGTAGTCGCGTTGTTGGTGGGACCGTGAATCAAACCGGCATGTTTATCATGCGCGCCGAACGCGTCGGGTCGGAAACACTGCTGGCGCAGATAGTCAGAATGGTTGCGGATGCTCAACGCAGTCGTGCGCCGATTCAGCGATTAGCGGACGTGGTCGCGTCGTATTTTGTACCGATCGTTATATTCATCGCAGTGATTACTTTCGTTGTTTGGAGCATTTTGGGACCAGAGCCCCGAATGGCGTACGGAGTTGTGAATGCTGTGGCGGTGCTGATCATTGCTTGTCCGTGTGCGCTGGGTTTGGCGACGCCCATGTCGATTATGGTTGCTAGCGGGAAAGCTGCGCACACCGGAGTGCTCTTTCGGAATGCGGAAGCAATCGAAATCCTTCGCAAGGTCGACACGTTAATCGTCGATAAGACAGGAACGCTTACTGAGGGAAGACCTCAGGTGACGAGTATCGTTACTTTAACGGACATCGATAAAGATGATTTGCTGCGTTTGGCTGCTAGTGTGGAAGTTGGAAGCGAGCATCCGCTGGCGACCGCGATCGTGGGTGCCGCTCGGGAGCGAAACATTGAGGTAGCCCGTCCGATGGCTTTCCAATCGATTACTGGCAAGGGCGTCATTGGTGAAGTCGATGGCAAACGAATTGCACTTGGCAATCACAAACTGATCGAACACCTTGACATCGACAGCACAGTCGCCGAATTCAAAGCGGAAGAGCTGCGTAAGGACGGGCAAACCGTGATGTTCGTTGTTAACGATGATCGTTTGGTTGGATTGATTGGTGTTGCGGATCCAGTCAAACCTTCGGCTGCACAGGCCATTACGCAACTGCATCGCGAGGGTCTTCGAATCGTGATGGTTACAGGAGATAACCGAACGACAGCTGAGGCCGTCGCCAGGAAAATCAATATCGATGAGGTGATTGCCGAAGTGCTGCCTGATCAGAAAGTCGAAACAGTGAAATCGCTGCAACATAAAGGCGGCATCGTTGCGATGGCTGGTGACGGAATAAATGATGCGCCGGCGTTGGCACAAGCAAACGTTGGAATTGCGATGGGAACGGGAACAGACATTGCTATGAAGAGCGCGGATGTAACTCTGGTAAAGGGGGATTTGAAGGGCATTGTTCGGGCGCGAGTATTGAGTCGCCTGACGATGACCAATATCAAACAGAATCTCTTCTTTGCTTTTGTTTACAATTCTTTGGGTGTGCCGATTGCGGCGGGCATCCTTTACCCGGCTTTTGGTATCTTGCTAAGTCCGATGATTGCTGCAGCCGCGATGAGTTTTAGCTCGGTGTCGGTTATTGCTAACGCTTTGCGTCTGCGGAAAGTGGTTCTGTGACAGGTGTGAAGAAGATTGGTTATACGAACAACTTGGGAGGAATTGATGAAAATACTGAGTAAAATCGCAATTTCAGTCGTTTTACTCTCCCTAATAGCCTCAGCGTTAGTTGGGCAAAAGAATTTGCGGACAACTGATGCCGCACGTCATGCGCGCGACGCTGCCAAGGCGTTTACCGACATCATGAACGTCAAAGACAAGGCCATTCCCAAAGAACTGCTCGATGGAGCCGAAGCCATCGCGGTTTTTCCAGATGTGGTGAAGGCCGCATTTGTTGTTGGCGGTCGTGGTGGGCAGGGCGTGATCAGTAAGCGCGTGAAAGGTGGTTGGAGCCCGCCCGCTTTTTTCAACCTGGGTGGTGGCAGCTTTGGCCCACAGATTGGAGCACAGAAAACCGATTACGTCTTATTGATAATGAACCGCGACGGCATTGAAGGTCTTCTCGGCGACAAGTTTGAAATCGGCGGCGAGGCAGGAGTGGCTGCTGGTCCAGTTGGGCGTGAAGCGGCCGCGTCCACTAATGCCCGTCTCGATGCCGGCATACTTTCCTACTCGAGGACCAAGGGCGTCTTTATCGGTGCTGCTTTGAAAGGCGCAGTGATTACGCCTGACAATGATCTGAACGAAGCGATCTATGGAGCGAAGGCAAAAGAGGTCTTGATGGGCAAGCCGATGTCGTTGGGCCAGATGCCGGCATCAGTGAGAATCTTCCCACGCACACTTGTGCGTTACTCACTACGCTAGATTGTTTTACGATATTACTGGGTACGCGCAACAAAGCCTTGACGCGTTTCATCTGCGCGCCCTAGAATGCCTCGTCACCGATTACAAGTGACCTGTGCACTTCTCCCAGCGGTTAACAAAGCGGGAATTGGATAGATGCTCCCTCGGACCCAGAGACAAAAAGATATTCTGGACTTTATTACCCGCTTCCTTGAACGACACGGACACCAACCTTCCTACGCACAAATCGCCAGACACTTCGGAGTCAAATCACGCGCGACGATCGCAAAACACATCACCGCGTTAGAGAAGCGCGGTTTGTTAGCGCGTCAACATGAGGACGGATCCTTTGGACTTAATGTGAAGGTCGAAGACACGACTTCCGACTCGTTGTGTGAGGTGAAGCTGTTGGGACACATCGCCGCAGGCGCGCCGCTCGAAGTTGTGGATGACGAAGAGCGCATTCCCGTTCCAAGGTTTTTACTCGGACGCGTCAAGCCGGACCGCGTGTATGCGCTGAAGGTCAAAGGGGATTCGATGATCGATGAGCATATCTGCGACGGTGACATTGCACTCATCGAGAACCGCACAGATGCCCGCGATGGTGAGATCGTCGTCGCGCTTTTGATTGAAGAGAATCAGGCAACCCTGAAACGGCTCTATCGCCGAGGCGTAAACGTAGAGCTTCAGCCCGCTAATTCCCAGCTCCAACCGCTAACTATTCCCGCCAGCCAGGTACGCGTTCAAGGCATTTTCCGTGGCCTTATAAGACCCAGCAATTAAATCTTTTCACTTCAGTCCCCAGCTTTCATCATCATTCAACTCTCAGTCCCACAATTCAAGATTAGAAAATTGCAGGTTGGGAAGAAGGGTGGCTTGCAAGCATGAGTTCGTGCGCGGAGAGATTCGACTACAGAACGGGAAGCGACCGATTTCAAGTAGCGACACGCTATTCGGTACCGTTCGCGGTAGCGAATGGTCAAGACTCAATCAGAAAGGTTGGCCGTTCGCTACCGCGAACGGTACTGAATAGTTTGACTTTGGTTACTTGAAAATCGGTCGCTGCGCTCCGTTCTGTAGTTGGATGGGCGCGGGCACCAACTTCAGTCTGCAAGCCGCCCTTCCCAACCTGAAATTTAGCGTACCTTGAAACATGACTTGGCCCCACCCACTACCTCGATGCAACTTTTTGGAGTGCGGTGACTTGTTCACTGGGATCGCGAACGTCTCGTCCGCAAACGCGTGGTCAGACGCGCAGGTCTGTTCACGCTTCACGCTCAGGTGCGGACGAGACGTCTGCGCTCCCAGTGAACAAGTACGCGCACTCCAAGGAGTTGATCCTACTTTTTGGTCACCGTCGAGATCGCGACAACTAACGCCAGCAAGCCCACCGGAAGCACAATTAACGCCTCGCGTAAAGAAGCCCCGTAACTCCAGGAATATCCGAAGACTTCGAAGGCAAACGGATATAACAGTCGATAAACATGAAGTGAACCGATTCCCAAATGACCGAAGGCCGTTAGTGCTGCGGCGAGCAAGCGAGACCTTTCGAACGGAATCGCCGTTAGGTTAAGAATGATCAGAGCTGAGTAGACCAGAAGTGAAACAATGCTGTCTCCGACCGAAAAAGCCCATGACCCGACGACGAAGCTGCTGTGAGTTTCAAGTCGATAGTAATGACAAGCCCAATGAGGCATCCACGAACACGCTGCTACTCCGAAGAATATTCGTAAGAACGTTGGTTGTAGTACCAACTTCATGCCGTCGTTCGATCGCGCGCGAAATTCACTTTGGCTTTTGAAAACTCTCCACCAAAAGTACTGGCTCCCACTTTCCAGCCGTCTTCACCGCTCCCATTCGAATCAGAAACAGATCGACCGGCTCGTTCCCGCCTGGGAAGTCCCAAAAGGAAGTGAGTGTCCTCTTGGTGAACGCCAGCCAGTAATTCGATCCGCTTTCGCGAAACAGCACTTCTACTTCATAGGCCTTCGTGTATGTGTCCATCGAGCCGGCGTATAACCGAGCCCATTGGCGGATAACCTCAGCCTTGTTTTCCAACAGGCGGCGCGTGAGTCCCGCGTAAGAAACGGTTACACGAGTTGGCGACAAGTCAGGATCAACAACCATAGTCTCTTCCTTGTTGCCCCGGCTTTCAGAGCCCGACAGTTTCTCGGTGATCTCCTTCAGAGTTCCGGATCGGTAATCCTGTGGAGTGCGTGCTCGCTTCGGATTTGGACCGGTTTGGTTTTGAGCATATGCGACTTCGACTACGAGCGTGAGAAGAATTAAGAGATGGATTGTCTTAGTCATGCCGTGATGATTCGCCGTTGGGAACTTGATGTCAATAGAGAACACTACTCAAATCCTCTCAAGGGCATCTCTGACGATCGCTTAAGCCAATTGTTTGCCGGATAGTTTGACCTTCCGCTGATCACATGCAGCGTATAAGCGTGACGTGACCTGTTCGACTTGTTTTCGAAACTTCGATGAGGCAGCAGCCCGTGAAGTAAGATTAGCGTCCCTTTCGATACTTCAAGCGGGATTAACACTTCCTCAGGCCACGGCGTCTGGTCGTAAACCTCAAAGTGCATTCCGTCTCTAGTTCGTATCCAACGTGACTTCAATCCCCTTAGATGTCCACCCGGTATGGCCCACAGACAACCGTTATGAACTGTAGCATCCTCCAAAGCAAACCAGAGACCCACGATGTCAGTTGGTTCCGTGTACAGGAACGTGCTGTCCTGGTGACAGGTTACCTCGCCACCAATGTTAGGCTGCTTGAAGATATACATCGATTGCAACAGCAGTGGTTCTTCGATTTGTAGGTCTGCGGTTAGCGCACGTATTTTCCAATTGCGCGAGAAATGATCGAACGTCGGATCCAGATCATGGAGGGCATGGCCGATTTTGTTTATGGAATGCTCTTTCGACTGTTTAAGTATTCCGTCTTGATTGAAGGCATGCTCTTCAAAGAAAAAACGTATCTTATCGCCCGAAGTCAAAAAGTATTCATCAGTAGTTCGATTCTGTTCGTGAGTTGAGAAGATGGAGACCAGACCCGATGGATCAAATTGGTTGACGAGAGTTTCAGCGCGCTCCCGTAACCGATCGCATTCCTTTGGATCGACGAAGGACTCCAGAACTAAAAAGCCGTTCCGGTTAAATTGTTCGATTTGTTCAGGCGAGATCACATCCGAGAAGTTACCATACGGTTACTCGTTCGAGCCTCGTCTTACACTTAGCTCTTTCCGCTTTGCTCTTTGTGAAGGTTGGGGCACTATACTGGAAAACGTGGAGCCGGCTATCGGACTTGAACCGATGACCTTCTAATTACGAATCAGACGCTCTACCAACTGAGCTAAGCCGGCTAGGCAAGAAAGGCGACGTGATCGCGAGACGTTTTGCACTATACGAACCGCGACTTTGACGTGTCAAGCAGGAGAAATTGGCCTAATTCCGTGATAAGTGTTCTCTATGCGTCTGTGGTTGAGCTATCCTACCGAACCACCGAGACACAGAGACCCCGAAGGTTGCGCGGAGAATCGAAGTTGAACAATCTGATGTCGCAATTCATTTAGTCAACCCAAACAAGCAGGAGGATACGATGCCAAAGAACCCAAAACTGAACGTAGCCAGGTACAAGGTAGACGGGGGTGAACTCAACGAATACGAATTTCAGCAGAATCAGGAAATAGTCGCCCAACAGCGTGAGTTCGATGACGAAGCAATGATGCCCGGTACCGCGCCCGAAGCAAAGATTCCGGCACCGCCCCCGCAGCCAAGCAGCGAAGTGGGTGAGGAAGTCGTTACTGCAGTCGTGCAGAAGACTCCGGTGAAGACGACCAGGAAAGCTGCTGCCAGGAAAGCAACTAAAAAAGCCGGTAAGAAGGGAACAAAGAAAGCCGCTAAGAAAGCAACGAAGAAAGCCGGCAAGAAATCGACGAAGAAGGCCACCGCTCGCAAGCGATCAGCAAAGGGCCGTGCTTCCAAAAAAGGAACCAAGAAACGAGCCACGAAGAAAGCCGGCAAGAAGGCGGGCACAAAAAAGAGAAGTAGGAAGAGGTAGTTTGACGACATCTCGCGTGCTGGTTCAGTTTCAACTCTCTGCTCGCCCGCGGCCGTCTGCGCGCCTCCGCCATGATGTTTTTAGGCAACATGGCGCCACTTGTAAGACGCGGAGTTCAAATTGGACCAGCATGAGATGCCTTTCCCACCAGGCTGTTGTCGCTGCCGTTGTAGCCCTACTTCTGGCAGTCAACTTAACCGCTACCGCACAGACCACTCCGTCCGCTCGCAAACTTCCCTCAGCAGAAAAGATTGTCGACAACTATCTCAAGGCTATTGGTGGCAAGAAAACAGCCGCGGCAATCCGCGACGCTACGTACGAGTACTCTATCCAGGTAAACGATCAGCCGTTCGGTACCGCCCGAGCACAAACAAAACTCCCTGCATCAGAGCGTTGGGAGATGACATTTGGTAATGGTCAAGTAATCTTTGCGACCAATTCAGGTTCAGCGTGGGAGCGCGGGATCGATGGTCAATTGCGTACGCTGACCGGACCAGAAGCTGCAACCGCAAAACTGCACGGCATTCTCAGCGCTTCACGTTTAGTGAATACCAAAAAGAGCAACGTACTCGCTCGAGTGATTTCGATCGCAGATCCCGCTTCAGACCCAGCCTACACTGTTGAGTTCAGTACGCGTGGAGGCGCGCGCTTGCAGTACTACTTCAGCACCAAGACTGGATTGCTCACCAAAGTTATCGACGATGTGCGCAAGAACCGCACATCATTCGAGGACTACCGGCGCGAAAAAGGCATTCTTGAGCCACACAAGATCCGCGTGAGTCTCGGTTCTGGTGATCTGTTGCTCTTCTTAAAGTCTGTTTCTTACGACCAGGATCTCGCAAAGTCGCTGTTCGATCCGCCTGCGGCCGCTGAAACCGTCGACGTCATCAGACTGCTTCGCGAAGTTGCCCGAAACCAGGATGTATTAGAGAAGCGCGTATCAGAGTATGCGTTCAGACAAAAAGAGACTGACCGCCAGATCACCGACAAGGGTGTGATCAAAAAAGAGACCGTAAAGGTTTATGAGGTTTATCCGATTCCAAATAGAGAACCGGTTTTAAAACTCATCAGCGAGAACGGAGTCGAACTTTCAGGCGAGCGAGCGACAAGAGAAGAGAAGCGCGTCCTCGAGGAGTTGGAAAAGGCTGAGCGTGATCGTGAAAAAGATGAACGCGAGGCAGAACGAAAGAAGGCACAACTGGCCAAGAAGAACGAGGCGGAGCAGGAAGACCCGGAGATATCACAGTTTCTGAGAGCATGCGAATTCGTTTCGCCACGGCGAGAGAAATTCAATGGTCGCGAAGCAATAGTCTTTGACTTCAGACCACGCCCCGGCTTTCGCCCAACGAATCGTTCTGAAAGTCTGATTGCCAAACTTGTCGGCGTCGTCTGGATCGATCCGGTGGATAAGCAGGTTATGAGACTCGAAGCCAGGCTGTCGGACGGCTTCAAGATTGGCGGTGGGTTAGTCCTTTCACTACGACCGGGAGCCGCGCTGGCGATGGAACAGACGCGAATGATCGAAGGAGTATGGTTGCCGCGTTACGCGCAGGTGAATCTATCCATAAAGATCTTGCTGTTTGGCGGCGGTGATCTAAACAAGACGATCGAGTGGAGCGACTACCGGCATTTCTCCGGTGATGTTAAGGATTACAAGTTGGACAGTCCTAAGAGTGAAGCCGAGACGAAGAAACCTGAATAAACGCCTTCGGCGTTATTAAAGGGTAAGAGACGATGACAGACGTTAACGTAATTGGCGGTGGGCTGGCAGGCGTTGAAGCCGCGTGGCAGGCGGCGAAGCTCGGTGCCTGCGTGCGTCTTTATGAGATGCGTCCACTTAAACAGACCCCCGCCCACCGTTCAGACAAACTCGCTGAAATCGTATGTTCGAACTCCCTCAAATCTGATGAGCCTGGAACTGCTTCGTACCTTCTGAAGGAAGAGCTACGCCGCGGCGGTTCCCTCGTTATGGAAGTAGCTTCAGAGACGCGTGTTCCGGCAGGTGCGGCGCTTGCGGTCGATCGACATGCGTTTGCCCAAAGGATTACCGATCGAATCGAATCAGAAACACGGATCGAGCTCGTGCGTGAGGAGGTCGTAGAGATCTCAGATTCCGAGATCACCATAATTGCAACGGGACCCTTGTCGTCTGACGCGTTGACGGCTGAGATCATGCGGATTACCGGCAACGATCAGCTTTATTTTTACGACGCGATCGCTCCAATCATATCTGCTGATTCCATCAATAAGAGCATTGCGTTTCTCGCGGCCAGGTATGATAAAGGCGGTGACGACTACCTCAACTGCCCTCTGGATCGCGAAGAATATGAACGCTTTTATGCGGCCCTGACGGAGGCTAACAGTGTTCCCTTGCAACGCTTCGAAGAAACTCGCTGGTTCGAAGCTTGTTTGCCGATCGAGGAGCTTGCGCGGCGCGGAATCGACACACTGCGTTTCGGTCCGATGAAGCCGGTGGGGTTACGAAACCCGCGCACTGGCCGGGAGCCCTATGCGGTAGTTCAACTGCGTCAGGAAAATTTGATGGCCGACGCATACAGCCTTGTCGGCTTCCAGAATCATCTACGGTATGGCGAACAAGCACGTGTGTTGCGGTTGATACCAGGTTTAGAGAACGCCGAGTTTCTTCAATTTGGCCAGATCCACCGCAACACTTACATCTGCTCTCCTCGCGTGTTGTTTCCCACAATGCAGATGCGCGATCTCCGCAACGTATTCTTTGCCGGTCAAATCACTGGAGTTGAAGGATACGTCGAGTCTGTTGCAATGGGATGGCTGGCAGGATTGAATAGCGCGCGGCTAGTCTTCGGCGAACCACTCGTTGAAGCTCCTGCGCAAACGGCGACCGGAGCGCTGGCGCGTTATGTCTCACAAACAGGAACGAAGAATTTCCAACCGGTCAACATCACCTTTGCGCTATTGCCTCCGCCCGCAGAACCCGACGGGCGGCGAGTGCGTAACAAACGTGAGCGTCGACAACTACAAGTCGAACATGCTTTAAGCGAATGGGAAGCGTGGTTACAGAAGAGTCATCACACGAAAGCCGCACAGGTCACCGCAACCTGATTCGTTGCGCGATGCCCTTGATTGTTGCGGCGGTGGCAGTCGTGACCTTACCTGTCCTTGCCATTAGCCAATCTGGACGTAAGAAGGAAAATCCGCCGATCAAACGTCCAAGTGGTCCGGTCGCCGAACCTAGTCGACCGATTGCGACCACCCGCGAGAGAACAACGCAACCTAAGGCAACGAGCGATGTTGATCCTGGTGATGTAGTTCGAATCAGTTCGCATTTGGTCCCTATTCCTGTTTCCGTAATCGACAAACTCGGCAATGCTGTGACCAATCTCAAGCTTGAAGAGTTTGAGCTACAGGTGGACGGGCAACCTCGACCCTTATCCGATCTGACAAAGACCGATACGCCAGTTCGGCTTGTAATGCTTTTCGACAACAGCGGCAGTTTGGACAACGAGCGCGAGTTTGAAAAGCAGGCGGCCATGCGATTCTTCCGCCGTGTGCTACGACCGGTTGACGAGGCTGCGATCTACTCAATCGAAACGGACAGTTACCTGGCACAGCCATTGACCCACAACATCCCGCTTCTCGAACAGACGATCGCGAATTTCGGAAAACCAAGCGGTGGAACGTCATTACTGGATGCAATCACCGGAGCTGCGGAATATCTACGTCCGTACGTCGGCCGGCGAGTTCTGGTAATTGTTTCTGATGGAATCGAAACAACCAGCCAGATCACAGATTTCGAAGACGTCGTGAAAAACGTGCTTGCCCGTGATTGTCAGGTGTTTGTAGTTCAAACTGGATTGTACGAAGGAGCGAATTTGAGAGCGTTAGCGGCGGAAAGGCGTATGGAGCGGTTGTCGAGTCAAACTGGCGGCGCGGTGTTTCTGCCGAAGACGGTTGGGGAATTAGATGTCGCTTTCAACCAGATTGCCGCCGATTTGGGGCAGCAGTATGTATTGAGCTATTACCCCGCACCCGAACATCGCGATGGTCGGTTGCATGTCATCGATCTAAAAGTGAAGTCCAGAAACGATGTTCGTATTCGTTCTCGAAGGGGTTACTATGCCCCCAAGCCGGCGTCATCGGCGGAGTGGTAAGACTATCCACAGATTACACAGATTACACAGATTAGGGCTTAATCAGTAATGTTAAGTTTTCAAATATCCGACTTAGCTGATTAAGTTCTAATCTGTGTAATCTGTGGATAGTTTTTGATGGTTTATGGAGCAGCTGGTCAACCAATTCCTCGAGCATCTACAGTACGAGCGGAATGTTAGTGCGCATACTCTACGTAACTATCGAATAGATCTCGAGCAGTTCTTTAATTACCTCTCTTCACCTGACACACAAAACAAGAAATCACAAACACCGGCGCTCGAGCAGATCGATCACCTAACGATACGTGAATGGCTAGCCTCGTTGCATTCAGCGCAAAAACAGAAATCGTCAATAGCGAGAAAACTAGCGGCCCTGCGTACGTTTTTTCAGTTTCTCGTTCGTGAAGGTCTTTTGGAATTGAATCCCGCTAAGCTCGTATCGACACCGCGGCAGGAAAAGAAACTCCCAAAACATTTATCCGTCGAAGAGGCTGTCAGGTTCATCGAGTCGCCAGACCCCGATACCGATCTTGGTATGCGCGACAGAGCGATGTTGGAGTTGATGTATGCAACAGGGGTTCGTGTAGCAGAACTAACTACAATGAATGTCGGCGACATTGATTTTAGTAATCAGCTGATTCGTGTTACCGGCAAGCGAAGGAAGCAGAGGATAGTTCCATTCGGTGAGCCGGCGGCTGCAGCCTTGCGAGCTTACCTGCAAGTGCGCGAAAAATTCCTATTCAACGCTCCGATATCTAAGCGCGACGAACAAGCATTGTTTCTGAATTATCAGGGCACGCGCATTACAACTCGTTCCGTAGGAAGAATGGTGGAAAAGTACATTCGGATTTGCGCTGGAATACACAACATCAGCCCACATGCGCTGAGGCACTCATTCGCCACGCATCTTTTGGATAGCGGTGCTGACCTGCGTGACATACAGGAACTTCTTGGACACGCGCGGCTTTCAACTACGCAAGTCTATACTCACGTTTCTATGGAAAAACTAATTGAGGTTTACGATAAGGCACATCCGAAAGCTTAGCGGATGTTAAAGAGTGGGGTTATCGTCCTCGCCGTTGGATCTTTCAATTTCCGCCTGACAAGCAGCGTCGTAGCGAGCGGTAGGAATAGCTTCTAAACGTCGTTCCTCGATCGGCCTTCCACAGCGAGCGCAGATGCCATAACTCCCTTCCTGAATTCGCAACAGCGCCTGATCTATGTCAGCTACTAATTGCGAATCGCGCTCACCAAGTCGGAAAAGTATTTCTTTGTTCAAATCGAGCACCGACAAATCAACACTGTCTTTCACGTCCTCATTGTTCAGTTCGTTCGCCGCCTCCTGATCGGAACGAATCTGTTGAGTATATTGGCGCAATTGGTCGAGCAATAATTGTCGAAAGTGTTCGCGTTTTTCTGCTTGCACCGGTTCCTCGCCTTGTGACGAATTTTGCGATGCGGGAGTGTAGCACAAAAAAGAATATCCACAGATTACACAGATTACACAGATTAGAACTAAGGCAGTTAAGTTGAGTTGAGAGGATCACCTGCAGTCAGACTTGCGAGTTCTATCCTTCAACTTAACTGCCTTAGTTCTAATCTGTGTAATCTGCGGATACTCTTCTGCGCTGACTAAAATCGGGCGATGAGGGCGATTCGTCCAGATGCGGGCGCGCCGGGCGAGATGTTGTTGTTACCATCGGCATTCAGGTAATACCTGCGATTAAACAGATTCTGCACATTCACCTGAAGCCGCCACCGTTCACTAATCGAATAGAACACTGCAGCTTCCGCTCGCGTGTAGCCAGGCAGAACGACGGTGTTATCTACCGCGGCGAACATGTCAGATCGGTGAATAACTCCCAAACCGACACCAACACGAGACAGGATTCTGTAATTGTTCCAAAGAGAGATTGTGTGATGCGGCACCAGCGCCACCTGTGCGCCTTGTCGCGCTGAAATCGTGGCGCTACTGATGAATGCGTCCTGGTATGCATAACCACCGGCGACGGTCCAACGGCCGGTAACCGCACCGTTTACTTCAAGCTCAAATCCATTCGTTCGCTGACTGCCCGTCTGCACGATTCGCGTCGGGTCGTTGGGGTCAGTCGATCTGGTGTTCGTTCGGTCTTGCCGATACAACGCCGTCGTCAGCGACAGCGAACGATGAACGTCCCACTTCGCTCCCACTTCGTAGTTCGTAAACTTCTCCGGCTTAACTTGCTGCGTTATCGTCGTAAGAGAAGAGAACTGATCGCCTGAGCTTGGAAGATAAGCCACAGCGTAGTTCACATAAATCGAAAGGGGAGTTACGGGCTTCACTATCACGCCGGCACGCGGTGAGACCAGTCGATCGATTCTACGCAGATCGTCCCCTGTCCGATTGTTGTGAAAGTGGAGATCGAAGTAGTCGAAACGCAAGCCACCAACGAACTGCAGGTGTTTGGAAAACTCGACTTGGTCTTGCACATATGTTGCGGCGAGGTTGGTTCGCACACGGTTGTTCGCATCCGTCGCGCTTTGCCGAAAAGTTATCGGCAAACTAATCGTTGGATCCTCGTAAGGAACCAGTACTGACGTGGCTGTGTTGTTGAAGAAGCCCGTATTTCTCAAGTTCCGACTCTGTTGTCTTCCTGCCTCCGCCCCCAACAAAAATAGGTGCTTCACGTTTCCAGTAGATAAAGACGCAGTCACATCTGTCTGGTTGAAGAGATTCCTCCGTCGAGTAGCATTGTTGTAAGCTGAAAGTGACACGCGTGATTTGTCGGCAGTCACTGCACCGGGTACGTAGTTTTGATAGTAGCGGTCGTAGTCACCAAACATCGTACGATTGTGAATATTGAATCTGCCGATTTGATGATCGAGAGTGGCAGTCGCCAGATTTACTCCCGCGCGGACATGACTGCGATTCGGATCGCCAAAAAAGGTTGAAATGGGTGTATCGGACGGCCGTCCTCGAAAAGAGGGTATCCCTCGATCCGCGACGCGGCGATCATAAAAATGCTCGAAGCTGAACGTGGCGATGGTCTTGTTCGTAAGCGCTAGGGTCGCGGTTGGATTAACACCATATCGTTCAAGATCGACGTGGTGACGGAAGCTGCCGGAGTTTTCATACAGGCCGTTCACACGAAAGGCGAATCGGTTACCAAAGGGCTGTCCGTAATCGCCCGTGAAGCGTTTATTGCCGAAGGAGCCACCTTGCGCAGTGAACTCGCTCACACGCGAGAATCCTGCGCCTTTGGTTACGCGGTTAACCACACCGCCGCCGCCTCCGCGTCCAAACGTCATGGAGTTTGGCCCTTTCAACGCCTCGACCCTCTCAACGTTGTACAAATCGCGATAGTACTGAACATCATCGCGCACGCCGTTTAGAAAAAAATCGGCACTGGTGCTATTTCCACGGATAACCAGTTGGTCGCGATTGTTTTCGCCCTGGTGTGATGTGATACCAGGAACGTACGCGATCACATCGGCGACGCTTTCCATCGACTGATCTCGTATCTGCTCTTTCGTAACCACTGAAATTGATTGGGGTACGTCGCGAATCAGAGTGGGCGTCTTTGTGGCGGTAGTGACAGTCGCGACGGCGTATCCTGCCACATCAGTAATTGTGACGGACGCACCCGACGCATAAGCGGAGAGAACTATTTCCAATTCCACTGGACTCTCAACGTTCAGACTGACGGTTTGGTGAGCCTCCAGAAAACCGTTGGCCTCAACGATCAATTCGTAGGTACCGCCCGCAAGCTGAAAAGAGAATTCGCCAGTTTGATCAGTCATCACCGTAAAAGACTGACGCCCGCCTGCACCCACTGAAACAGAAGCCCCGGGAATTGCAGCGCGATTTTGGTCGACGACGCGTCCTCGCAAAATGCGGGTCGAGTGACCAACGGCATCGGTTGTCACAAGTATCTGAGCAAAGCTGACGGTGGTCGCGATAAGTAGAGCAGAAGTAATAAGGGAAACACGGCTGACGACTTGGCGGTGCATAAAGATCTCTCTTGCTGGAATAAGAGCCTTGAATCTTTTTCTGGACTGAAATTGAAAACCGATTTCAATTTCACCATACCGTAAAGTGGCTGGATGGGTCAAGGCGGTGGGTGAGTGATCTGGTGATTGGTGAGGTATTTCCTCCGCTACGCCTGGCCGCAGATCAATTCAGCAGCGAGTAGGGGAATCGTAAGCTCGTGGTGACCTGTGATTGAGTATCCATGCCCGGCGCTCTGTTCAGTCGGCCGGCGGACAACGTTTGTTAGTGGCCGATACGACTGGATGAAGTCGAGATTAGCTGTAGTGATGTTCGTAAGTGAGTGCCCAAGATTGCGGACAAGCGTAACGCATTTCAGAAACACCTCAGGCAACACAACGGCCGAGCCAACGTTCAAATAAACTCCACCGTCATCCATTCGACGAACCAATTCAGCCAGTAAAAGGAAATCAGTGTGGCTCGTCGCGCCCAGCGAAGCACCATCTACGCTTTGATGGAAATGGGCGATGTCGCCGCCGATAGTCAGATGTGCGGTGAATGGAAGCTTCGCATCGTAGGCAGCGCAGAGTAGGGAAGCATTGCGATGCGGTGGATTCATCGCAGTCAGCGCGCGACCTAGAGCTTCTCCCAAACCTATAGCCTCCTTAGAACCATCACGCGCCGCATTGTTCAGAAGCAATCCAGTTTCTTCAGCGCCGCCAAAGATTCCCTCGGGCAAAGTTGCGTCGACATCTTCCGACGTCAACCCAACAAGAGCGATTTCTGCATCGTGAACAAGCACCGATCCATTGGCGGCAATACCACTTACGAAGCCGCGCTCCATTAGATCGATGATGATTGGAGCGAGGCCCGTCTTAATTACGTGACCTCCGATCCCCCAGATGATCGGCTTTTTTCGTTCGCGAGCCTTGCGCATCTGTGACGCCAGTCCACGAAGATTCTTGACCGCGAGGATATTTGGCAGCCGCGCCAGAAATTCACCAACGTCCGACTGCTCGCTGCATGGTTGAGCGAAGTCGTCAACGGTAACTTTGCTTCGACGCGAAGAGAGAGGGTACGTTTTTACGCCTTGGAGACTTAGCGGGTTCAGGTCGTAGTTGGATGGCAAGGGTGTTGTCTCGCTCTGATAAGGTCCGGAACCTATTCAGTACCGTTCGCGGCAGCGAATGGTCAAGACTCAACCAGCCACTGGACCATTCGCTACCAGCGAACGGTACTGAATCTACCTACGCATGATTACTATTGGTGCCGTTATTGCCGTTTCGACCAAGCCGACCGTTCAGAAGTGGTTTTAGTACTTGACCTGTGTGTGAACGACGCGAACGAGCCACTTCCTCCGGAGTTCCCGCGGCGACTATTCGACCGCCGTGTTCACCGCCTTCAGGTCCGAGATCAATTATGTAATCAGCAGATTTGATCACGTCGAGATTGTGTTCAATCACGAGCACAGTGTTTCCCAAAGAAACGAGACGCTGTAAAACGTCGAGCAACTTATGAACGTCCGCGAAATGCAAACCAGTCGTTGGCTCGTCGAGGATGTAGATGGTCCGGCCGGTGGCTCGTTTCGACAATTCCTTCGCGAGTTTAATTCGCTGTGCTTCGCCTCCCGAAAGCGTAGTAGCTGACTGTCCAAGTTTGATGTATCCCAAACCAACATCCAGCAGCGTCTGCAGCTTCTGTTTGATTTGGGGAAGGTTCTCCAATAACGGCAGAGCCTCTTCAACTGTCGTATCCAGCAGATCAGCGATCGACTTGCCTTTATATTTCACCGCGAGTGTCTCACGGTTATATCGAGCCCCACGACACACGTCACACAAAACATACACATCGGGAAGAAAGTTCATCTCGATGCGTTTCATGCCGTCGCCTTCGCATGCCTCGCAGCGTCCACCTTTCACATTGAACGAAAACCGCCCGGGTTTATATCCGCGTTCGCGCGATTCTGGAAGCATCGCATAGAGCTCGCGTAACGGCGTGAACAAACCCGTATAGGTAGCTGGATTCGAACGTGGCGTCCGACCGATCGGTGACTGATCGATCTCGATAACTTTGTCGACATGTTCTAGACCTTCGATCGACTCGAAAGGACCTGGCTCAGTCAGCGATCCGTAGAGATGGCGCGCAAGAGCGTAGTACAAGATGTCTTCTACTAAGGTCGACTTACCTGATCCGGATACACCCGTCACTACTGTAAGCAATCCCAAAGGAAACGCCACATCGATCTCTTTTAGATTATTGGCTCGCGCTCCGCGAATCTGCAGGTATTTACCGTTTGGAGATCGACGTTGGGCGGGAACCTCAATCTTTCTGGCGCCGCGAATGTATAAGCCGGTTATTGATTCTGGATTCTGAGCCACGTCGCTTGCGCTTCCGCACGCCACCACGGCTCCACCGTGAGCGCCCGCCCCGGGGCCGAGATCAACAACATAATCAGCGCGCCGGATGGTTTCCTCATCGTGCTCTACCACGAGGACTGTGTTACCCAGGTCGCGCAGTGCCGACAACGTATCCAGCAGTTTCTGATTGTCACGCGGATGCAATCCAATCGAGGGTTCGTCGAGAACGTATAAGACTCCGCGAAGTTGTGAGCCGATCTGTGTAGCTAACCGAATGCGCTGACCTTCGCCGCCCGATAAAGTCGATGACGAACGATCAAGCGTCAGATATCCCAGTCCCACGGTCGATAGAAACCGCAGCCGGTTTTTTATTTCTCGTAAGATTGGTCCCGCGATCTGTTCTTCGCGCGAGTTGAACTTTACTTGCTCGAATGCTTTTACAGAATCCTCAATTGGCAAAGAGGTATATTCCGCGATCCCGCGACCACCGACACGAACAGCAAGTGAGTCAGGCCGTAAACGTCGTCCTTCGCACTGCGAACACACAGTAGGTGAAACGAGTTCTTCAAGGGTTAGCCTCACTTTGTCAGAAGGGGCTTCGTTCAATCTTTCCCGCAGCCAGTTCAAAGCGCCCTTCCAGTCACTCTGATACGTGTAAAGGCCCTGAGTGAAAGTCAGCCTTGCTGACGTGCCTGACAAGAACGCATCAACCACTTCTTTCGGCAGTTCACAGAACGGGACGTTTGCATCAGCGTTGAAGTGCTTGACAACGGCGAGTAGTGCGCTTCGTAGATAAGATGAGCCCTGTTTGTCGCCTGGGCCCATGAAAGGAAGCTTGTTGGCTTCAGTAGTTGGATCTGGACATAACTTCGCTGGATCGATCTCCATTACCGTGCCCAAACCGTGACACCACTTGCACGCTCCATATGCGGAATTAAACGAAAACGATCGCGGCTCAAGCGGAGGAACATTAATGCCGCAGTTTACACACGCCATCCGCTCTGAATAGAGCTTCTCTTCGCCGTCGACAATAGAAATAAGAACCGCACCGCCCGTGAGTTTTAGAGCCGTGCGAATGGAATCGGTCAGACGCTCACGAATACCGCTTTTTATCAGTAAACGATCGACGACTGCCTCAATAGTGTGATTTCGCCGTTTGTCCAAGCGAATCTCTTCGTCCAGAGACAACAGCTCGCCGTCGACCCGAGCACGCAGAAACCCGTCTTTCGCTAGCTTCTCGAGCTCCTTTTTGAATTCGCCTTTTCGGCCACGCACGATCGGAGCCAGGACCATCACGCGCTCACCGTCTGGGAGACCGAGCACGTTTTGCACGATCTGTTCGACACTCTGACGCGTAATTGCCGCGCCACAAACGTGACAGTGCGGTGTTCCCACCGACGAAAACAGCAAACGCATGTAATCGTAGATTTCAGTAACTGTGCCTACGGTCGATCGTGGACTGCGAGAAACCGTCTTCTGTTCAATGGAGATCGCGGGCGAGAGTCCGTCAACTGAATCGACATCCGGCTTCTCCAACTGATCCAAAAACTGTCGAGCATAAGCGGACAACGACTCAACGTAACGACGTTGTCCCTCGGCATAGATAGTGTCGAATGCCAGGGAGGATTTGCCGGAGCCGGACAAACCGGTTATCACCGTGAAACGGTCGCGCGGAATGTCTACATTGATGTTCTTGAGGTTATGCTGGCGAGCGCCTCTGACGGTGATGCGATCAATGGCCATAATGGTTAGAGAGGAGAGTCCGCCGCCACAGATCTGAATCAGCGCAAGCGGAAAACCAGTGATTCTAATCTGCGGGAAGGGCATTCGCAAGGGGGGAATTCGATGTCGGCAAATGCAGGTTAGGAAGGGTAGCTTGCCCCCGCCTCAAGTCGCATAACCACTCACGGTTGGATGCTCGTGCAACTTGAGGCGGGGGCAAGCCACCCTTCCTAACCTGCAATTTGCTTAATCTTGAATGATGGGACCATCTGGCCGTAGGACCACGCTCAGCGCGATGATTGAAATTATCCACTGGCAAACTGAAAGGACAACAAGATTCGACTAACAGTACGTATTCACTGGAGAGGGAGGAAAGTTCCAAAATTGGTCCTTGAAGTTATAGGACGGATACGTCCTATATGACCTATATGTCCTATAATCAATGCGTGAATCTTCCCAACGCCCTGACTCTTCTAAGGATCTTTATTGTCCCGCTTTTGGTTGTTGTTCTGCTAACACCATTTTCCGAAAGCTGGTTTGGCCTGCCGCGTCATGTGCTGGGCGTTGTAATGTTTCTAGCAGCAGCATTGACGGATTATCTTGATGGACACATTGCGCGACGCCGCGGACAAGTCACGCGCCTGGGCCAGTTGCTGGATCCCATTGCCGACAAACTTTTGATTTCGGCCGCGCTGATATCGCTGGTAGAGAATCAACTCGCCCCCGCCTGGGCGGTGGTTATTATCATCGGTCGCGAATTTGCCGTTACTGGTTTGCGTTCGATAGCGGCTGTAGAAGGCGTGGTGATCTCCGCGTCAAGGATGGGAAAGTTCAAAATGCTGGCCCAGGTAGTCACAGTCGCGCTGCTTATCGTGGCGAGTGTTGCCGGCAAACCTCCTGTTGCAAACTTCGGCAAACCATTTCCCGCGATCGAGTTTTGGTCTGTACCCGAACTACGTAACGCTGTGGCGCATCTGTTTGGTCCAGAGCAAACGACTGGTAGCGATTGGCAGGTTCTGCTTTATACGGCTGGGCGCGCAATGCTTTGGTTAGTCGTCATCTCGGCGTGTACTTCGATGTACGGCTATTTCAGTTCCTTTTATAAGGCCGTAATAACAGAACGGGCGACAGAACGGAAAACTAAGGCAGCTTCCGTTGCAGTCGCCCGTGAATGATTCATTACCGCTTAAGTAAGCGGCGTCTGATCCCTTACTTATTGGATTTCCACCCAGTCTCCCGTGTGCACTTCCGAAGCCACGCGCGTTATCACTGCAGTAGCGGTGCGCGTTTGCACGTCGATGATGACCATCTCGCCGACAATCTTTCTAGGCATTCGTGGCCGATCGCGTTTGATCTCCTTAGTCGTAATCGGACGGAAACGGTAATAGCCGTGACCATCGGTAAAGGCGGTTGATTCTTTCGCGCGCTGCGCTTGAATCGAGTAACCTCCGCCGCGAAAACGATCGCTTGCAAAGCCCGACGTTCTACCCCGAGCATTCTCTTCGTTATCAATCCGCGTAACGGTTCCTGTCCCCAGGGGTCGATAGATTGTTAGATAATCTCCGGGCGCCACTTTGTCTTCAGACCCAAGATCAATGTAGACGACGTCATTTCTCGTTAACATTTCACGTCCGTCGCGGGCCATCATTACCCGGCCGCGCTGCTTATTAGTGGGGTCTGAGAACCGATCCAGACTCACTTCCGGGCGAACTGGCGGCGACTCGCGAAGCGGTACGCGAGTTAGGAGATCGCCAAGCATTACTGAATTGCAGGAAAAAGTTATCTGCGCCGCTGACGTATTCTCTTTAACGTTGACCACTTCCAACATCCCGACTTCCTGAACAAAAATTCCGAGGAAGCCCTTCTTCGAACGGTGGACGTCTTTTACTGCGCCGCGCGGCCGCACGATCTGGAAGCGGTCGCCCTCTTTTACGCCTTGTTTAGATCCCTGGTTGAGATAAACGACATCTCCATCAGAAAAGGAGTGCTGTTCTTGCTCTTCTAAAGCCCCAACAATCTCCGGAACACCCGTAAATCGTTGGAATTTTATGTATCCCGCACAGTAAAGCGTGCTTCGTCCCGCGAGTCTAGGCACTTGGTCGGTCGAGGGCACGACGACGGTGGGACCCTTTTGCTGTTGGACACTGCTTCCTGGTGCTACAGCGGGCGCAGCAGTCGATTGCGCGCGTGATTCGCGTCCTAAAGCGATGGCGAAGACCAGCGCGAGGGTCAGGACGACAGCTTTTCGGAACGGATTAAGTGGCATGACGGTCTCCTTAAAGTAGTTGGGTGTGAGCCTGACGGGGCAGCAAGCGGGTATTTTGCGAAGCGCCGTGACCTTTATAGGTTCGATTAGGTGAGGAGGAAGGCCATCGCAATCGTACTTCGGAGCATCAATAGAGGTCAATTTATTTCTCAGTTAGGGTCGAAACTGATGTCCGAGAGGGGCGTGTCGACGGGGTTCCGCAACACAGATATCTGTAACACTGGCTGCGACTTGCGTTTTTGAAACCCGCTTGTTAGTATCCGCGTTTTGTCGGAATGCGCTATTTGCAATCTATAGCGAGCCGGCGTAGCTCAGTTGGTAGAGCATCTGATTTGTAATCAGAGGGTCGGGGGTTCAAGTCCCTTCGCCGGCTCCACGAGGCAACTTACAACGCAGGGGTGGTCGAGTGGTTAATGGCACCGGGCTGTAAACCCGGCGGGCTTCACTGCCCTACGTAGGTTCGAATCCTACCCCCTGCACCAGTCTGAGATCTGAGATCTCAGATTTGAGATCTCAAGGGC
>DATBSH010000321.1:0-3783 GCA_036559885.1 Pyrinomonadaceae bacterium | reverse complement strand
ACTAAAGAATGCCTAAGGTTGCGAAAGCATAGCGACCTTCGATGGCGAAATGAACTATTCTTGAAATTGGAAGCAATTAATTGCCGGAAGCTATTGGAAGCATTAAGTTGCCGGGGCGGCAAAGTATTGGTTCAAGTTGCACGTACTTCCTGCTCCTAAGTCGCGTCTTTTGGCTGGGAGGCAGGGACTCGAACCCCGATAGCCAGATCCAGAGTCTGGAGTCCTACCATTGGACGACCTCCCAACAAGGAATTTGAATTTACGTATGGCGAGTGAGCTTGTCAATCAGTGACGATTGTGGGTAGTGCTCCGTTAGTGTGTTGCTATCTAACGGAGCACTACCCGATTGTGAGTAGTGGGTCGGTTTGAAATGGGGCGCCTCTTTGAACTCCGAGCGCGTTCCCCTCTCCAACCGGGGTTCCCACGTGTGACCGGTCGAAAATCCGCGGCGAGAATTGTCTTGTTGAATTTTCCTTCCAGATGCAAAATGACCACAAGGCTCCTTTGACAAACTTGTTCGCGGAGATTTGATGACCGAATCGGAAACGACTCCCGCCCAGCAATCTACTAATAAATCCGGCGACACCACCGACTATCGTCAGAAACTTGAAGAAGTTGCCGAACTTGTCGCTCGCGTAAGACACGAGATCAACAACCCGTTAACTGGAGTATTAGGGCAGGCACAGCTCTTACTTCGCGAAGAGTTAAGTGATCGCGCACGCAAGCGAGCGCAAACAATCGAAGACTTAGCCATCCGTTTGAAGGATATTGTTGGTCAACTGCGTGAGGTTCAGAAACCGAACTAGACTACTGAACCGCCATCTCTTCTTCTTCCACGAGGTATGGAGTCACCGGCGCAGGCTTAACGTCAGCATCCTCTGCAAGGACAGCTTGGATTACCGGCAAGCTCAGCGAATGCTTAATTGAGTTTAGAGGAACGGATTTTCCGGCGGCGTAAACTTTGTGACGGCCGTGCTCTTCGTACCACTCAGCGAGATTTGCCGTCTTGTGCATGTTTTCGATGATCTGCCGCCAGCCAACTCCGGTGTTGTAGGCGCAGAAAGATATCTCACCTTCCTGAGTGCCATACGGAATCACGCACATCTCTGTGCGACGGAAATCGTAGTTGAAGAGATCCTGGAACCACATTCCTTCAACGCATAGTACTCGCCAAACATCGTCGTTCTGCGATTGCGTCTTCATTCGATCGTTGCGATCGGAACTGGAATTGGTTGACGACGGCTTGAAGAGATTCACAATCTGCGAGATCGGAAATCCTTCGGGAGCACGTTCCGCGTTGTAGTTCCGCATAATCGCCATTCCGAGTTGCGCATATGAAAGCTTGCGGCCGCGCGCAGTGTCGGTAATTACGGCGACGTCCTTCATAAACTGCTCATAATCGAAGAACTCGAACAGCGACTTAAACTCGCCAGTACGTTTATTCACGACGAGCAAAGTGAAGATGCCGCAGTTCGGATGGCAATTACAGGACGACCAGCCCCACGGTGCGTCTGCACCTTGCAACATGTCCATCACACTTGTGAACGCCGAGTAGGACGAAAGCGGAAACCAATCACGCAACGGTTGAATTCGTTGTTCGAGTTGGTTTTTCAGATCATGTGTCATGCCTGCGAGTGTGTAGCGCCATTTCGTGCGCATCTCGTCGGAGATGTCTTCGTCACGACCGGTAAAAGAAACTGGCTGGAATGCGATTGTCTGAACCTTGTCGATATTCTTCGCGGCAAACTCGACGATTTGTCCGATGCCGTCGTTGTTGATGTTATTAACGATCGTCACGACGAGCGTGACCTTGATACCGACGCTTGCGAGATTCTCAATTGCCCGCAACTTCACATCAAACAGGTTGCCGACGCCTCGATGTTTGTTCTTCTCTTCGCTAACACCATCGAATTGCAGGTAGACACCGTGCTGGCCCGCGGCCTTTGCGGCCTTGCAAAACTCTATGTCCTCAGCGAAACGGATGCCGTTCGTTGCGGCGAGAATTCTGTAGAATCCGACCTTCTTTGCATAAGCGACGGCGTCGAGATAATAAGGAGACAGGGTTGGCTCGCCGCCGGAGAAGAGAATGATCACCTGGCGTCGTGGTTTGAAAGAAACCGCACGATCGAGAATCGCTTTGGTGTCTTCGAACGTTGGCTCGTGCACATACCCAACCTGGTTTGCATCCATGAAGCAGGGATTGCACATCATGTTGCAGCGGTTGGTCAGGTCAACTGTCAATACCGCACCGCGGCCGAACTTAATGTTCGAAGTTCCGTGACGGTGAACGTCTTTGTCTTCTGCGGCTTTGAAATCACGACCAAAGAAGAGCGATTCGATGCGCCTGAGAAACGCGGGATCCGTCGACATTACGTCTTCGAACTGACCGTGCTTCGGACAATCCTTGCGCATCAGAACTTGCCCGTTATCTTCGACGATTTGCGCCTTGATTTCGCCGGGATGCTCAAACATCAAGGTCTCGAGCGGGACCTCGCCCGAGATCACTGCATTGCGAACCTCTTTGACGCAAGTTGGACAGAGACTGTCTGTTTCGCGGGGAAACCCTAGCGGAGGGGCGCTGCGTTCGTAGGACTTTAGGAGTGGACCTGGCGCCCAGTTGGGACGAATGGCGTCGCCTTCTGGCAGACGCTGATTAATGGATTGGAACGCCTTCCAGGCTACATCGGAGAGGTTGGAAATCAGCTTTGAGCCCTTAACACCGGCAAGCTTACTTTTATCGGATTCCCCTCTGCGAAACTGATCACTAAACAAATGTCTGTCTCCTGTGTAGGCGCAACAAAGACGGCCCAACTACCAATAGAATCAATAATTGCTCGAATAAGCCAGCGCCACCGAGCCTGAGCCGGATCGCGCTGCCGTGTCATGATAGATGGCCTATTCAGCAATGGCAAGCGGAAAAAACGGCGCAAAATGATGGTTCTGAGTGACTAAGGGCTTCGTTTGTTGTGGATAGTCCTCATTTTTAAGACCTGCTTGAGGTCGTGAGTCTCGACTCTCTTGGGCTTCACGTTGGTTTTGGAAATGACCCGGTTAGGATCATCTGCCTCCCCCGACCTCGATTCGAGTATTTGTTCCCAGTCGTCTGACTTGTAGATGGCGAGCTTGATGCGGTCGCCCGCGACGTCAGTCACTTCCGCCCAGCGTCTATAGAAAACCTCGCCGCGTTGAGGATCAGCCACGGCGAAATAGCTCGCACCAAGTCCGCCATCAGCCATTTTCACTAAAAGAACTAGTTTTCCGTTACTCAGCTTAAGGGGCATCAGCGCTACGATGCCGAAGTATTCAGACAGTATCTTTCGTGTCCTTCCAGTCGTGACATCGTAAATGCGCAGGGACTGACCTTCATTCTCGAACCCTCCGGATCCATCCAGCCATGAATACACGACTCTCTTGCCGTCATCGATGAGCCATGCGTCGAGTGCCTGATTCGTGATTTTTCGTTCCGTTCCACCGACCGTAATGTAGAGTCGATTACCGATTGGTCCGTCGAGCTTCTCAAGGCGGAACGACGAAGCGCGAGTGGATTGTCGTTGAGCTAAGGTTGAGCACTGCGAAGAAATTGGCACGGAAAGCAAAAAGGTGACGATTAGTCCTGTAGACCAGGGTCGAGTCATTGTTGTTTTCCGATTTTTCATTCGAACGGTATTTTGTCCGATATGCTTCAGCTTGTCGTGTCTCGCGATTGACTCAAGCTTCAGTCCGACCATTCAACGTGCGAATGATTTCAGGTTCGGAAGGGTGGCTTGCCCCCGCTCAAGACCC
>DATBSH010000320.1:0-65763 GCA_036559885.1 Pyrinomonadaceae bacterium | reverse complement strand
CTTGGTGCCCGTTTTGCGATCAACACTCGATATATAGATGAGTCGCGACAAGTCGCGACTCACGAAAGCGGTGACAAGTCCCCGCACTCCAAAGTAATTCGACTCTAACATAGCCTTGCGGATTTCCTCAACGATTTGTGTCAGTTGCACTACTTACTTGCTGCGACAGCCCACCGGAGTTACAAGTTGATCACCATAACAAAACGGAGGGATATCGATCATGGCGATAATCACCGGTGTATTCGAATCAAGAGCGGAGGCGGAGCAGGTTGTTAATGAATTGCGGGCAGCCAATATCAAAGCGGAGCACATTGGCTTGCTGACCCCGGAAATGAAAGAAGAGGAGCTTGAGGCAAGAGCACACGTCACTGATAGCGAACGTCCTGGTCTAGGAAAAGCGATGGGAGCAGTTGTCGGTGGTGCGATGGGCGTGGCTAGCGGAGCAACCTTAGGTGCAGCTGCCGCGAGCCTGGCGGTGCCAGGTGTTGGACCGGTTATCGCAGCAGGTGTGTTAGCGGGAGCTGTGCTTGGCGCTGCTGGCGTTGCAACAGGAGCGATAGTAGGTGAGGCGGCTGAACAAGCGTTAGGCGAGGGGTTGCCGCATGAGGATCTATTCGTTTATGAGGACGCGCTGCGAAAGGGTCGCTCAGTTGTAGTCTCTTTTGTTGATAGCGATGAAGACCGCGTCAGAGACATAATGCGTCGACATGGCTCGTTAGATGTCGATGAACTGCGCGAGAACTGGTGGAAGGAACGTCGAAACGACGAACGAACGGCGTACCAGACACAAGGCGGCGACTTCGAACGTGACGAAGAGAACTACCGGCGTGGATTTCAGGCGGCGCTCCACCCGAAGCGCAGAGGTAAACCTTTCGAAGAAGTGCAACAGGAACTGAGGAACTCGCACAGCGAAGCTGAACTTGACAGCGCGTTCCGGCAAGGATATGAACGCGGGCGACGTTATCAAGTTACAGTCGTGGAGATTTACAAGGCTTGAAGGAGTTTCTCCTGAATGTCGCCGTGCTTGTTGTAATTCTAGGAGCCAGCGCATTCATTACTCACTGGTTTGCAAACACGATGTACATCCGGTGTGCGGCTTGCGGCACTCTTAACGCGCGAAGGCGTGAGGAGTGCCGCAGCTGCAAGGGGAAATTGAAACTATAGGTCGTACAGGTCCTATTCTGTGTCTCAACAACCAATCATGTTCGCCCCCTCTGAATGGCTAACGCACGCCGAGAAAACCAATTACCAACAAACCCCTAACTACGCCGACACGATCGCATACGCGAAGAAGTTAGCTGACGCGTCGGCTTTGATCGAGTACCGAACGTTTGGGCACAGCGGTCAGGGTCACGATCTGCCACTGCTCATCGCCTGTGAAGCTGGTGCTATGTCTCCTGCCGCTGCCCATCAATCAAACAAAGCTGTCGTCTTGATTCAAGCATGCATCCACGCTGGTGAGCCTGACGGTAAAGATGCGGGATTCGCCCTAATTCGAGATGTGTTCATTACGAAGTCACTCGCGGGCTTATTGTCGAATGTCGTACTCCTGTTTATTCCGATTTACAACGCTGACGGCCACGAACGGTCGAGCGCTTTCAATCGAATCAATCAGAATGGTCCAGAAGAGATGGGTTGGCGCAGTACGGCGACGTATCAGAATCTCAATCGCGATTACATGAAGGCAGACACGCCTGAAACACGCGCCTGGTTGCAGCTATGGAATGAATGGCAGCCCGATTTGTTCATCGATTGTCACGTTACAGACGGCGCCGACTATCGTTGCAACATTACATACCATCATGAACATCATGCCGGCGTTGATGCGGGAGTACTGCAATGGGAAAGAGATGTATTCGGTCAGCGGGTGGTGCCCGCCACTGAGCAAGCAGGCAACATTATCTCCTGGTACCTCGAGTTCATCGATAACCGAGATCTAACCTTAGGCACACGAGACTTCAACGGTTCGCCACGATTCTCAACCGGCTATGTTCCGCTGCGGAATCGTCCCGCGATTCTGATCGAAACGCACATGCTCAAGGACTATCGATCCCGTGTCATCGGCACCTACGACTTTCTACGGTTTGCTTTGGAAGAGGTTAATCGCGATCCAAAACGGCTGATTGAGGTCGGTATTGAAGCTGACCAGAGGGCGATCGCGCTCGGGAAGGAGCAGCAGGGATATCCGATTGAATTCCAGATCACTGAAGAACCTACGCCGTTTCACTTGAAAGCGACGAAGAATGAAGTTGAGGAGAGTGATATATCCGGTGATTTACGAGTTATCTTCGGCAAGGAACCTTTGGATCTAACGATACCGATGTATCAAACCTTGAAGATTAAGACCTCCGTTACTCCTCCTCTTCAATACATTGTGCCGCGCGAATGGGAAGCCGTGATTGAGGTAATCAAAACGCATGGCTTGAGGTTCAAGCTCTTGAACAGGTCGGCGGAGTTGGAAGTTGAAACGTATAGGTTTGAAGATGTTCGCTGGCCCGCTGGTCCTTTTGAGGGACGACACATGCCAAGTTTTAGAGTTTCCACTGTGCGTACCTCGAGAAAGTTTGCGCCTGGCTCACTGATAATTCCTGTTGCTCAGCCATTAGCAAAACTCGCGATTAGTCTTTTGGAGCCGCAAGCTCCCGACTCGCTCGTTCGATGGGGATTCTTCAATGCGGTATTCGAAAAGAAGGAATACGCGGAGCCCTACATCATTGAAGTCCTTGCGCGAGAAATGCTGGCTAAGGACCCCGAGCTAGAGGAAGAGTTCGAAGCAGCTCTCGCCACTGACGCAGACCTCGCTGCTAGTCCAGCTGCAAGATTGGAATTCTTTTACAGGAAATCGCCCTACTGGGATCAACAGATGAATCTGTATCCAGTAGGGCGAATTTCTCAATCGCTTGCCCTGTCGTCCGAACAACTACAATAAGTGACGCCCGAGCTAATCCGCTCAGTAGCGGCGTTAGTTAGTCGGGCGTCGGGCAGGGCAAACAGTGTGTACGTTTGCCTTAAACGACTGTACGTCGGCCACCGATTATGTTGATGAGCAGCACCACGAGTGCCAGCACTAACAACAGATGTATGAACCCTCCCAGCGTGTAACTGCTAACCACGCCAAGCAGCCACAATATGAG
Organism: Pyrinomonadaceae bacterium; assembly: GCA_036559885.1. GTDB lineage: Bacteria > Acidobacteriota > Blastocatellia > Pyrinomonadales > Pyrinomonadaceae > PSRF01. The sequence goes on along the minus strand of DATBSH010000320.1, from coordinate 62,629 downwards.
AAGAATTACGAAGATCGTCCACAGCATTTTGCTTTACCCTCCTTTTGTAACCACTCACTCCTACAGAACAGTTGGAACAAAAGTCACGCGTCGTTTTTGAGCAACGACCATGCCAGCTTGGGCTACGATGGGCTATCTCACCGTAATCCGCGAACTTGCGAGATGTTCCGCGAAATTTAAGGGTGTTTACTGCATCAAACGGCGCGTGTGTGTCCGGAGACGCGTACGAAAACACGCCAGTCAACGCGGTCGCGACACAAATTAGTTCAGCAAACGCAACCACGGAAGCGTTCTCCAGAATTGAGAATCTTGTGCTGGACTTAAGCCGTTGGGGGCTGCTAAAGTGAAGCTGCGCTTGCTGTAAGCTTGACAGGCGCGTCGTGGTTTTAAGCCTATCTCGGTTTTCGCGTGCGGTTCGCTCCTTCCGAAGCCCCGTCGCTTTAACAACCCCGATTCTTTGCCCTTCAGAGATCTAACAGCCGGTGCGCGGGCACCAGTTTTATGGAGGTTTTTTATGCCCACCCCCTTGCCGAAGTCGTTTCTCCGTTCACGGAAGACGATGGTCATCAGCATCGCATCCGCTCTGATAGTGTTGGTACTTACAACCGGCATCATTCTGTACCAAAGGTCTCAGCCCGTAGTTCAAAAGATCAACTACTCCCAACTGTATAACATCGCGCAAACGAGCGGCGGCGTCGCCCTGGTCATCGAAGGCGAGTCATTGACTGTCAGGAAGGCTGACGGCTCACTTATTGAAGCAACGGTTACCGGCCAAGCTGCCCAACAGGAAGTGATCGAGCTGTTTCGGAAGAACAACGTACCGATTGAATTTCGTCCCGTGCAACCCGGACTTGAGGTAACGCTCTTGAACTGGTTACTGCCGATTCTGATGGTTGCGGCAATTGGTATTGTGGGTTGGAGAGTTTACGCGAGTATGAGCGGGCGGGGCTCGTTTGAAGTCTCTGATCACAATGGAAAACAAGATGTGGGCTTCGACGACGTTGCAGGCGTTGACGAAGCACGGAATGAGCTGACTGAGACAATCGAGTTTCTAAAAGACCCGGTTAGATTTGGCCGCCTCGGTGGACGCGTGCCACGAGGCATTCTGCTCTATGGACCGCCGGGAACTGGCAAGACACTTCTGGCTCGTGCGGCAGCGAAAGAAGCTGGTGTTCCGTTTCTCGCTGCTTCGGGATCGAGTTTTCAGGAGAAGTTTGCCGGCCTCGGCGCCGCACGTGTGCGTCACCTGTTTGCGAAGGGGCGAAAGCTATCGCCGTGCATCATCTTTATCGATGAAGTGGACGCGCTTGGTAGACAGCGTGGTCGTGGCGGCGACTCGGCTTCTGCTGATCAGGACCAGACCCTCAATCAATTGCTTATTGAGATGGACGGTTTTGATCAATCAAGTACCATAATTGTGATTGCATCGACGAATCGTCCTGACATTCTCGACAAGGCCTTGACCCGCGCTGGCAGATTCGATCGCGAAATAGCGGTGAACCTCGCAGACGTTCGAGGCCGTGAGGCCATCCTTCAGGTTCACGCGCGCAATCTGAAGCTCGAACCGGGACTCGATCTCAAATGGATTGCCCGCGGAACGCCGGGTTTCTCGGGCGCAGAGTTGGCGAACCTCATGAACGAATCAGCCATTGCCGCGACGCGCGACGAATCAGAGTTTGTCGCTCGGCCACATATCGAGTTCGCGCGTGATCGAATCCTGATGGGCGCTGAGCGTCAAGGCTTCATTATGGATGAAGAGGAGCGATACGCGACGGCGGTACACGAAGCCGGGCACGTAGCAGTGGGCCTGGCCGTGAAGAACGGCGATCCTATTCACAAGGTTTCTATCTTGCCGCGGGGCAGAGCACTAGGCGTCACGCAGTCTTTACCGGAACGTGATCGGCTCATGAAGAAGCGAGAATATCTGGAAGATCAAATCGCGCTGTTGCTGGGCGGTCGAGCTGCGGAACAGGTCTTGTTGCAGACTATGACTGCCGGTGCGTCGAACGACATCGAACGCGCAGTTGAGATCGCGCGAAAAATGGTTAGTGAGTTTGGTATGAGTCGGCTCGGTCCGATCCATCTTGGCCAGCCTGATCAGCCACATAGCCAGACGTTGCTCGACAAGATCGAGGAAGCAACCAACGAGTTAATCAACACACAGTTGGAAAGAGCTTGCGCAGTGGTCGCGCAAGAGCGCGAATCGATAGGACGTCTGGTGGACATGTTGATGGAGCGAGATACGCTCGACGCTGCTGAAATCTTTACCTGCTTTAACAGAGACGAAACTGTTCAAGCAGCGTAACCGGTCGTTCCGCAGTAATTGTAGATACGCTGTTCAGGTTCAAGGTGCGAAAGATTGCAGGTTAGGAAGGGTGGCTTGCCCCCCTCTCAACATGCGCTATCATTCAACATTGAGTGTATAGTCCGTTGAGCGGGGGCAAGCCACCCTTCCTAACCTGCAATCTTTCTGCACTTGAAATGTGGGACTGAAACGCCAGTGTGATGACTAGTTACTATTCGTCACCACTTTTTATATTCTGCGTTTTATCTGTGTAAATCGGGGGCTTAATTCTGTTCTTATCTAGCCAACGCGTCAGGGTGCTCGCTTATCTCGCGAATCGCGAGGCTTCGCCCGCGTCGGGTCACGATTGCAACGCCTGCGAAGATTAGAATTGAACTCACGATAGTTCGTGAATTCCACGTTTCGCCCAGCAGAACCGGTGCGAGGCCGAACGCGATTAACGGTTGTAGATAAATATAAACTGCCACGATGCTCGGCGGGACCTTCGTTAAAGCCCACGCGTTTAGGTAATACGCACCTACGGTCGGAAGCAGAATTACGACAGCTACGGAAAGCCACACTGCGCCGCTAATCGACTGCAAGTCCTGATTACGCATTGCCACGATGCCGACAGGAATCGTGACAATGATGCCTGCCAAAAAGATCCAGGTAATGACATTCAGCGCCCCATAACGCTCGAACAAATCTTTCGAAATTACGATGTAGGTTCCGTAAAGAAGTGAATTGGAAACAATCAAAATGTTTCCGATTGTTGTTTGAGTTGAGAAATCGCCACGAAAAGGGTTAACCAGGTACAGCACGCCGGTTATCGCGAGGACCATGCCGGTTACTCGTCTCAACGATAATTGGTCGTAGCCAAACACAATGCTAACCAGGAGAGTGAAGACCGGAATCGTAGTGCTGATCAGAGTTGCATTGATGGCGGTGGTTAATGAGAGCCCTTTGACATACAGAAATTGATTTCCGACCACGCCAATACCACTTGATAAAGCTATCAGCAGCAAGTCGCGTCGCCGCATCTGCAGCAATGGTCGAATGTTTCCCTGGATGATCAGAAAGACAATAGCGGCACCCGTCAGACGGCTCGCAACGAGCAGAGAACTAGACATTGAACGCAGCACAAATTTGCCTAGCACTGGCCAGGTTCCAAAAAGAATTTGCACCGCGATGAGAGCGAGGTGAGGAGCGACGGGGTGGGTTGATCCCTGGCTGTCTGAGGGCATCAAACCACCAGATACAGCGGGTTCTCTAATATCTTCTTAAAGGTTTGTAAAAACTTGGCACCGGTAGCTCCATCAATGATTCGGTGATCACATGACATTGTCACACGCATGATCTGTCTGACGACGACCTCACCGTCACGAACCACCGGTCGCGGAGTCATTGCACCGATGGCGAGTATGCCACCCTCTGGCGGATTGATGATGGCAGTGAATTCGTCAATTCCAAACATGCCGAGGTTACTAACCGAAAATGTCGCACCGGTATATTCCTCTGGCTTCAGTTTCCTGGACCTTGCCCGTTCTGCGAGCTCACGTACCTCACTGGCTATCTGACTAAGTGATTTTAAATCGGCACTGCGAACTACGGGCGTTATCAGACCGTCCTCAATCGCCACGGCGACACCGATATCGACATGTTCATAGTAACGCACGAACTTATCTTGAAACGATGCGTTAACTTCTGGATGCTGCATCAGCGCGGCGGCAGTAACCTTGATGATGATGTCGTTGACGCTAATCTTGAGGTCAGGATCGAGCGAATTGATTCCGCGTCGCATTTCGGCAGCGCGATCCATTTCAATCTCAGAAGTAAGGAAGAAATGCGGAACAGGACCGAGCGACGTAACAAGTCGTCGGGCAATTGTCCTGCGAATCTCGCTTGCTGGTACGTCACGGTACGCTGAAGCACCTGCAACGAGGGGCTGCTGGGCCTTTCCTTCGATAACCCGAAATGTCGGTTGTTTACTGGCCGGAGCTGCTGCCGGCTCCCGGCTGAGCGCCGCTTCGACATCCCTCTTTATGATGCGTCCACCCGGGCCGCTGCCTTGAAGCGAACGCAAGTCCAGTCCAGCTTCAGCGGCCATACGAGCCGCCAGGGGCGATACGATCAGTCTTCCGGATGCACCATTACCCGATGCAGCCTCGGCTGGCTTTGCTTCCGGTTTTGGAGGTGGCGGTGTTGCTTGCTCGCCTTGCGACGATGCTGGCTGAGCTTCTTTCTGTGGCGCGGCGGCTGCACTTTGTTTGGCAGGTGCCTCGTTCAGGACAGACGAGATATCTTCGTCTGGTTCAGCGATAACGCCGATGAGTTGCCCGAGTGGCACTGACTCACCTTCCTTTACCAATATCTTCCGCAGGACTCCGTTTGCCAGCGCCTGCATTTCCATCGTCGCCTTGTCGGTATCGATTTCAGCGAGAGGTTCGCCCATCGACACCTTATCGCCTTCTTTCTTCAACCACCTGGCGATCTGGCCCTCTTCCATAGTTGGAGAGAGCTTGGGCATGATTACCTTACTTGCCATATGAAAGTTAAACGAAGCTCAGTCGAGATAAGCTACTTCGCGTACGGCTGAAATGATCTGTTGGACGTCTGGAACTGCCAATTGCTCAAGATTCTTTGCATAGGGCATCGGCACATCAGCGCCTGAGACACGCTTCACAGGCGCGTCCAGATGATCGAATGCGCGCTCCATAATTTCTGCGCTGATTTCCGCGTTGACACTGCAAATCGGATGCGACTCTTCAGCAAGCACAATTCTGTTCGTCTTCTTCACTGATTCTACAATTGTGTCAATATCCAGGGGGCGGATGGTCCGAGGATCGATCACTTCACACGAGACGCCTTCTTTTTCCAAAGCATCGGCCGCCTTGAGAGCTACCGGGACCATGAGAGATCGAGCGACTATCGTGACGTCGGTTCCTTCTCGTTTCACCTCAGCGACACCAAGCGGTATCGTAAAATCCGGATCATCCGGTACTTCGCCTTTATTGCCATACATTCGCTCCTGCTCAATAAAGATTACCGGGTCGTCGTCACGTATGGACGATTTGAGCAATCCTTTAGCGTCTGCCGCCGTTGAAGGCATCACGACCTTTAACCCTGGAAAATAGGCGTACCAGGATTCCAGTGCCTGCGAGTGTTGCGATGAAACCTGGAATGCAGAGCCGCCGGGGCCTCGAAAAACAATCGGAATGTTGTACTGACCACCAGACATGTAAAGCATCTTGGCTGCTGAGTTAACAATTTGATCAGTTGCCAGAATCGAGAAATTGAAAGTCATAAACTCGACCACCGGACGGAGCCCAACCATTGCAGCGCCAACGCCAAGTCCGGCGAAGCCCAATTCCGTAATGGGCGTATCGATGACCCGCTTGTCACCGAATTCTTCGAGCAAACCTTTGGTAACTTTGTAAGCTCCTTGATAGGCGGCTACTTCCTCGCCCATTAGAAAAACCTTTTCATCGCGGGTTAATTCCTCCCGCAGTGCTTGATTGAGAGCTTCGCGTATGGTGATTGTCGCCATCTGGTTTTATTTCGCTCGAGAAGAATTAATGGGAGTTGCGTAAATGTCGGTGTAAAGATCTTCAGGAGGAGGTTCAGGACTCTCATCGGCGAAGCGAACGGCATGTTCTACTTCTTCGCGTACTTCCTTATCTAATCGTTCAAGTAGTGCGTCGTCTGCTACCTTCTCTTCCCGCAGAGTTGCTGAAAAGAGTTTGATCGGATCGCGCTCCTGATATTTCTCGATTTCGGCGCGCGTGCGATAGTTTCCCGGATCTGACATTGAATGGCCCATGAACCGATAGGTGCGAACCTCTAACAAGGTTGGTAAGTAATTTTTGCGAGCCCGTTCGACCGCGCGTAGCACAGACTCTCGCACTGCCAGCACATCCATACCATCTACAAACTCGGACGCAATCTCGTAGGCACAAGCTTTCTGCGCGATGTCACGCAGCGACATTGCTCGTTCGAGTGATGTTCCCATCCCGTACTGATTGTTCTCGCAGATGTAAATACAAGGCAACTTCCACAGCTGGGCCATGTTTAGCGATTCGTGAAATGCTCCCTGGTTGACCGCGGCTTCACCAAAGAAGCAAAGCGTTACTTGGTCGGTGCCTTGATATTTTGAGCCGAAAGCGGTGCCCGTCGCTAAAGGGATCTGGCCGCCAACAATCGCATGACCACCGAGGAAGTTCACACGTTTATCGAACATGTGCATTGAGCCACCCTTGCCTTTTGAACAGCCGGTGACTTTACCAAACAGCTCCGCCATGATTGCATCACACGACATGCCCTTCGCGATTGCGTGTCCGTGTTCTCGGTAGCTCGTGAGAACGTAATCGTCAGTTCGTATTGCAGAGATTGCGCCGACCGCGACTGCCTCTTGCCCGATATAGAGATGACAGAAGCCGCCAATCTTGCCCGAGCTGTAAGCTTCTGCTGCTTTCTCCTCGAATCTCCGGATAAGCAGCATTTGCCGGTACAGATGGATCAGCGTGTCGGAATCGAGTCCGCTTAATTTATCCTTTTGTCGTTCTTTTGCGGCTGCCTTTTCTTTAGTTAGGTTGGCGCGGTCGGGAGGGGCTTCTATAACTCCAGTGGCGCTCTTTTCTTCTGCGCCCGCTCTTGATGTCGGTTCTGCTGCTTGTTTGCTCATGAATTCCGCGTAACTCAGGATCCCGCACTAAATAATGCCCGCAGTAAAGCGGGCCTCGGGAGTCCATCAATTGGTCTCGTATGCTCAGTACCGCTCGTATCGCACGCGCGAACTGATCCAACGGTGAGAACAGTTCGATCAGTGATCGCGCGCGACTTGAGGTGTCGAATTATACGCGAGGAGAAGAGGTCGGCGCAAAAAGGCGGTGTTGCGCAGTTATTACCGCAACATATCGATTGAACTTACCGGCGCATTTGAGAGGGTCAAAATAGTTTTACGCCCGTGTTTGTCCTGCTGCATCTTGCGGGCAGCCGCAGTCAGTAGCTCTTCAGTCGTTTCCCCATCTTCAGGGAAACAAGCGACGCCAATGCTGACTCCCAATTGAACAATCTTGTCAGTGCGGACGGCGAACTTATGATTTTCGATAGCCGAGCGCATTCTGTCGACGATCTGCGACCGCATGGAAGCCGAAGCCATCGGCATGATCGCGACAAACTCATCGCCGGCGTAACGCGTGAGGACGTCCATCTGCCGAAGTTCGCGACGCATCACGCCTGCTACCGCAGCTAATAAACGATCGCCCATAGCGTGTCCGTATTGGGTATTGATTGCCTTAAAGTCGTCGATATCCATACTTACGACTGCGAGTGATTCGCGGTTCATGCGCTCGCACTCCGCGATTCGTTGCTCCAACAGCATGTAGAATCCCCGCGCGTTCGGCAGCTCGGTTAATGAATCAACGAGCGCACTCTCTCTGGTTTTCTCAAACGTGAGCGCGTTATTGAGGGCGCTGGAAGCATGTTGACACACTGATTCAAGCAATCGAACATGCTCAGTCGTATAAGAAGTGCGGCTCTTCGAGTACAAAGCGATCGCACCAAACGCTCCGTCTTCACGCAACAAAGGCGAAACAAGTACACCACGATACTGCTTGACGATATCGTCAGGAACGCCGACAAAATCCAGTTCCGGTGAGGCATTACACATTGAACGTCCGTTGGCAATTACCCATCCGCTGATTCCATCGCCAACGGGCATACGACGTTTAGAAAAAACATCGGAATGTTCTCCGGCGGTGTGAGCCGCCACAGCTTTGCCGGTGCGCTCATCGACGACGAAGATGATGCAGGTGTCGAAGGGAACAATCGCGCGTAGTTTGTTGGAAACAAGCGTGACCGTATCACTGAGATTGAGTGATGAGCCGATAGTTTGCGCGATTTCATGCAGTGCAAACACTTCGCGTTGCGCTTCAGTGATTGAGCGAAAGCCCGACACATCCTCTTGAGTTCCGAGTACGTCAGAGGCAAGACCGGCATCTGGCCGCGTACCGGTAATGTTATCGACGAGAGGCTCCGAAGGAACCTGCTCCTGAATATCTTCTGCTCCGATGAGATTGTCGAATTCCTCAACGTGAGCGGTGAAGATCTCGACAACCCTTGGATCAAATGCGTTCCCGCTCATGCGCTTCAGCAGAGCCAGGGACTCTTCCCGGGTCATACCTTTCCGATATGGGCGATCACATCTCGTGGCGTCGTAGAAATCAACGACGGAAATGATGCGAGCAACCAGCGGTATTGCCTCAGCTTTCAAGCCTTTTGGATACCCACTACCGTCCCATTTTTCATGGTGATACCGAACGATATCTTCGACCGGGTAAGGGAAGTTGACTCGTTTGAGAATGTCGCCTCCGACGGTCGGATGGATTTTCATTTTGGCGAACTCAGATTCGGTAAGCTTGCCCGGCTTGTTGAGAATGTATTCCGGCACGGCCAGCTTGCCGATATCGTGCAACAGTGCGCCGGCGCGAAGTGCCTGAACCTCTGGTTCGGTAACGGTGAAGAGTTTTCCCATCTCAGTCGCATAGATCTGCGTGCGACGCACATGACCGTGCGTGGTCTGATCCTTTGCGTCAATCGCGATGGCAAGCGATTCGATAGTGTTCATGTGAATGATCGCCATCTCTTCAATATGTCGACGTCGTTCAGCCTCTGCCTGTCTCAGATCTTCCATTCGCTTTTGATTGAACCGGTACAGAAGGTGAACAAGAGCAGTGATTAACAGACCGAGCAGGGCGTAAGAGATCCCTTTATTGCGGATCGCGGAATAAAAGAGAACCGCCGAGGCTGCGCATGCTAACTGTGTCGTCAGCGTCCAAACAACGCTTTCCTTCGACGGCAGCAGTCTGAATCGTCCCGCGTCGATGCTGACGAACCACGCTGTTACAACGGTACTCAACGTGTATTGCAGCGCGGCAAGAGCGAATACAGGTACGAGGAACACGTCTAGCGATAGCGTGCGATCCAATATCGGCTGCGTATCTCCAGCGAAGAGATCGACGAGCCAACCATACAGCGAAGCGGCGCCAAAGGTAGAGATGATCGCCATTCCGGTTGTGAAGATCATGACCCGACGGTGGGTTAATCTGTATGTTGAGGTAAAGCCGACCAGGGCAGCGAGAATGACAGCTGGCCCGACGGTATCAGCTGGGGGAACTGCGTAAAGCATCACTGCCAAAAACACGAACGCGTCAGCTATCGACTTTCGACTGCGACCCACGCCGTCAGTACTCGTTACGGACACAGTGAGGCCTCCTGCGGCAAAAGTCAGCAGCAGGAGGACGAGTAATGGCGCGAGGCTCGAGCCCAGCGGCAGTTCGACCGTGGAAATCACCGCCAGAACGAGCAATACAAGAGAAGCGAAGGCTATTCCGGTAAGAAGCGCCTCGCTCTTCCAGTTCGTATTAGGCATGCCCAGTCAACCCCTTGGATCTGTCGGCGAAAATATCGCCGGGAAATGGATCGGATGTTTGCCTTGCGAAGGCGCGCGAGGGTGCTAATTAATTGAGGTGTGCCGTGCGGCAAGATGCCAAACATTGTTTGGCACAGGGCTAAATATAACGTTCACAGTAAATTGAGTCAAGAGAACTATTCTGAGACCTTGGCGGAGACATAGGGCGTGCAATCGGGGAAGTGGATTGTTTTTCACAAGTTTACGTGCGGAGTTGATGTCTCAACTGTTCAAGACTGACGGAAGGTGCCTGACAGGTGTAATTCTCACAGACGTAGGCAGTAGCCGGGCCGGCTGCCGGCCTTTGGTGAAGCAACACGACGGGACTACTGTCAGGGTTATCAGCGGCCGTTGCCGAGGCGACGACCTTATTCGGCAAATAATTTCGCCAAACCTCTCTGACGAATTCCCCAATCGCGCCGCGATCGTCACCAACAATCGCAATCTCTTTAGGAGTCGAAAGGTAAAAATCTGCTGCGGCCAGTGCATACCCAAAACCATTCGGATAGCGTCGTGCTGAGTCGGCGACTTCGTGGAGGATCGCGACTGCGCGGTTTCGGTAATCATCGTTGTTGGTTAGCACGGCAAGCCGAAGTAGTGCTGCAGCCGCAACTGAGTTTCCAGAAGGAGTCGCATTGTCAAAATAGTCTTTTGAGCGGACTATAAGGTCTTCGTGGCTTCTCCCCGTAAAGAAGAAACCGCCGTTCTCCTCATCCCAGAATTCTTGGATCATTCGGTCCGTCAGGGAGATCGCCTCCAACAGCCAGCGCAACTCACCTGTCGTTTCCGAAAGAGTGACGAAGGCTTCAATGACAAACGCGTAGTCTTCAAGGTATCCATTGAGCTTTGCTTGTCCGTCTTTGTAGGTCCGTAATAACAAACCCTTGTGCCGGAGGTTCTCCAACAGGAATGTCGCGTTCCGGCGCGCTGCATCCGTGTAGTCGGTTCGGTTGAGAATCGCTCCAGCTTCCGCAAAGCCGGCGAGCATTAATCCATTCCAAGCTGTCAAAATCTTTTCATCGCGGTCTGCCTTGACGCGTTGCTCGCGTAACTCGAAAAGCTTTCGTCGAGCACGTTCGAGCTTCTCGTGCGCAGTCGCGGGATCAATGCCTAACTTTGCAGCGACGTCATCCAGCGCGGTTGTGACGTTTAAGATGTTCTTGCCTTCGAAGTTTCCGTCCCGCGTCACGTTGTAATAAGTAATCAATAATTCTGCATCCGCGCCCAAGGCACTTCTGATCTCCTCAATACTCCAGACGAAAAATTTTCCTTCGTGACCTTCAGAATCCGCGTCTTGTGTCGAATAAAAACCGCCATTGGGACTTGTCATTTCGCGCAGCACGTAATCGAGAGTGCCTTCGGCTGTGCGCCGCGCGTTTTCGTCTCCAGTCGCTTGATAGTAGTGAAGATACAAACGCGACAGCAGGGCATTGTCATAGAGCATCTTCTCAAAGTGTGGAACGAGCCACTTTGCGTCGACTGAGTAACGATGAAAACCGCCGCCGAGGTGGTCGTAAATTCCGCCGTTGGCCATCTTCGTCAGCGTATGGCGAACGATGTTAAGCGGTTCTTCTTTGCCATAACGTGCGTGTATCCGAAGCAGGAATTCCAGTGACATGGATGGCGGAAATTTCGGCGCCCCACCGAAACCTCCGTTGTTCGAATCATAAGTCCGCACAAGTCCAACATACGCGGCATCGAGAGTCTCAACCTCAATTGATCCAACTGAACCTCCGGTCGTGCTGATGCGTTCCAGTTCTTTCAAGACGGAAGAGGACGTTGCCGCGATATCGTCCGGCCGCTCTCGGTATGCTTCTGCAACGCTGATCAAGACCCGGGGAAATCCAGGCATGTTGTAGCGATCAAGAGGTGGAAAATACGTCCCGCCATAAAACGGCACGCCATCAGGCGTTAGGAACACCGTCATCGGCCAACCGCCATGATGCGTCATCATCTGCACAGCGTTCATGTAGATCTGATCGAGATCTGGCCGCTCTTCACGATCTACTTTGATATTCACAAAAAGATCATTCATCAACTTGGCGATCTCTTCGTCTTCGAACGACTCGTGGGCCATCACATGGCACCAGTGACAGGCAGAATAGCCTATGCTCAGTAACACTGGTTTATTCTCTTTTTTTGCCCTGGTGAATGCTTCTACACCCCACGGATACCAATCGACGGGATTGTGAGCGTGCTGCAGAAGATACGGACTCGTCTCGTTGATTAAGTGGTTTGTGAATTCGTGTTGTTCTGTCATTTGAAAGGGCCCCTTGTTCTTAGTCCTTGAACCAGTACTTTGTTTTCTTTGCCCAAGTCGTGTTGCCGTATCGGCGATGCAGTAAATCGAAAGCGGCCTTTGACCAACGTCCGGTGTCCTTGTCAGTGCATCCGTGTCTCGTCGAGTTCACAGCGAGGTGAAGCGCTTCAGGTACGCGCGGGTCAGTCGGATTGCTATTCGCCCATTGGATCACCTGACGGGAAAGGTAATTGGGCGCGGCGCCAAAATTGTCGAGTAGAGAATACTCTCGCTCGGCTGCGGTGTTTTGCGCTGCACTCAAGAAAGCTGGAGGTTCGTCCACATACGTCGCGGTAAATGACGGTAGCTTCTCTTCATCGTCTGAGGTGCCGACGGTCTTGGCGAACGCTGCGCCACACCACCAGTTATCTCGATACTGATCCTGTTCGGTTAATGAACCCTCCCGCCCGATGCCTTGATCCACGACTGGTTCCAGGCCTGGAGTCTTCAGCCAAATAAACATCGCGGCAAACTTTTTAGCCGCCGGCTGCTGTGCCGCCACGAACTGATCCAGAGCCGGGGAAAGCGCGGGCACAAGCGTCTTCAATACGGGAGCCAACTCGTCCGCCGTTTTTAGATCATCAAGTATTACGGCTCTTAACCATGCGGCTTGTGCTACATCTCGCCGGAGATGATCTGGCAATGCCGAACTCTTCGCCACCTCTTTTAAGAGCGATAGTGGAAGATGTTTGTTCAAGACATTCGCCGCATCAAAGTCGAAAAACTGTTTGTTTCGTGACGTTTTGGCTTCTGGAGAAACTTCGGAATCGTCCGCTGGAATCTCACGGCCGTCCTCATCCCAGCTGAGCCCAGCAGGCATTCGAGGCGCTGAGGCTAGAAAGTCCGCTAAGTCTGTTGCAAGTCGCATACGTTGGCTCAGCAGCAAGTTTTGCGATGCCTGGTCCAACGCGGTACGCTGTCGTTGTAATACCTCATCAAGCACACGGCGCGCTTCTGTTCGCTTACCGGATTCCATTAATAGTCGGACAGCGTGAAACCGTGCTGAGGGAAAAGCGCGTGAGTCAGTACTTACTCGTAGCGCCTCAGTCAGAAGCTCTGAACTGTTAGGGTTCCCAGCATTAGCCTTCGAAAGTGCTGCTACGAGCCACGCAGGGGAATGAGTTGAGCGCCATTTCGCGGTCGAATGATTGACGCTGTCTTCAGCTGAGGATTGAATCGTATAGATCCAATCGGTTAGATCTTCATTGCGGATCTCTGCACTAGGCTTGGCCCTTTCACCCTCTGCCGTCTCCAGAAAACCATCAAGCAAAACCGTGTAATCCCAGAGATCCTGCTTTAAGGACGGATTGTTCCGGGTTGTGAGTTTCTTTGCCAGCTCGTGAAGTCGATCAGTAGGATGCAATCGCAGTCGAACGAGATCCAAGAGTCGCGAAGTGGCCGCGTGCGAAGTAGCCAACCGTTTATTTGCAAGAATTTTGATTAAGCGTTGTTCGGCTTCTCGAAGTGGTTCAGTTTTACTATCGGGTGTGGCCAAACTGGCTTTGCGAATCAGTGACCGTGAGGCAAGGTATGGCGCAGTGACTTGCCACGGGGAATTGTTATCGGCAGCAATGGAGTCGAAACCGCGAACGGCCTCGTCAAAGTTCGTTGCATAAAAGTTCGCCGCTGCTATTTGATACTCTCGATCGGCGCGCTGAAGTGAATCTGACTCTGCTGTAGGCGCGGCGGGCACCTGTCTTCCTTCTTTACAATTGGAAAAGACCTGATCCTGAGCTGCGACCCAACCTTTCACACCGGCACTGTCTGCGCCATATTTCGTTATTCGCGAATTCAAAGTGGCGATTGCGGTATCAAACGCATCTTTCTGACAATTTAAGAAAGTTTCATACTCGTTTGGCTTCTCACGATTCCGGTAAACTTCGATTGTCGGGGGGTCAGATAAGCCTGGAACATTTTGCCTTGCAGTCACCCACGCTTTAATCCACTCTTCTTCTCCGAGTTGCCAACCGTAATCGAGCCGGTCTTTCCACAACTCCGTTAACATCTTCTGTTCTTGGGCATTGAAACCGACTCCCGACAAATGCCGATAAGCAACGACCAAATATGAACGCGCATAGCTCGGTTGAACTACGCCAAGTTCTCCCCGCGCAAAACGCTCGAGGGGAAACGCAGGATGCACCGTGAATACGAATACGGCGCCTAAAGAGAATGGTCCGCAGGCAAGTGATACTGTCGGGCTAAAGATAAGAAGGCTTAACAATACAGCGAACAGGGATCGAACGGATCTATTCATCTGCGATAAGTCTCCAGTGCGGCCTCTACTGAACTTGCCGTCCAGGGCTTTGGTGAAAAGATGTAAAGCCGTTTATTCGGAGGTGAAGGAATTACTTCGTCAGTCGATACACCAGCGGATTGATTACACGGTGAAGCAAAACGCTGATTGTTGAATTGTAACCGCGATACGAAGTTGTTGCCGTCAACGCCAAGGCGAAAAAACATTGGCACTACTTCGTCGACTGGTAGATCCGAAAGCCACTTATCTCCGGTACACCAGGAGGCGAGGGCAGTCATTGAGAGTGGTGTAGATGTTGGCAGTTGCTCGTGGATCCGGAAGAGGAGCTGGCGATAAAAGCCTCTGTCTGAGGTTCGTGCGTCGAAGTCGACTTGTACCGCAGCGACTCCTCGGAGCGCTGCGAGTTCAGCTACTTCGGTCGCAGTTCTTTCGAGTTGAGATGGCGATAGCGCTGGCGTACTGGCGGCGCTCGGTTGGATTCTTACCACTGCGACCAGTTTCGCACCCGGCGGCAGTGTCAGTGGTTGTAGACGAGGCCGGACAGAAATGGTATCGCCGTGAAGGCTGACTGTCTTAGCTAAAAACGCGACACCGACCCGTCGAGGATCGATGAAATTCAGTCGCTCAGGACGTTCCCAAGCCCAAATGAATGTTGGAGGCAGCGCGTCGAGCGTAGAGTTGGCGCGGGACGCAGCAGGTTTGCGGATTAGCGCACGCGTGGCGCCGCCAACCCACAACGTCAAGCAGGCAGCTGCAACCAGGATAGAAACGATGATCAGGCCCAACAGGTTGTTGGTTCGGAGTCTCATGTGCCGATCGATCAACAAGAGTGTACACCAGCGATAAAGTTCAGCGAAGGTTTTGAGGAGCGAGCGTACTGCAGGAGCTCGCATGCTCTACCGTTTCGAGTATTCGCTCAAGTTTCGTAACGGCTAAGCCGCCTGTTGTGAGGCATGGCTCTGCCTTGCCGTTAGCTCGCTCGTAATTTTTGGGCTACGCCCTAGGTTCGGGCTCGCCCTTTACTCCTCATCGAGATCAGCGTAACTTTGCTAGCAGGTTTAATCACTCACACAAAAAGGAGAGTTCCCTCATGACTCACCGTTTCCTCATTTCTCACGATTCACCCGTCCTTTACATCACGCTTGTAACGAACCACAGGCTCAATGTTTTTCGCACCGATCAGATGCGAGAATTACTGTGCGGCGCAATTGATGAGGCGCGAAAAACGGCAGGTTTTCTTCTCTTTGCGTATGTAGTAATGCTTGATCATCTACACCTGCTTACTAATCGACCGTCGACGACGTCTGATCTTCTGCGGGTGCTGAAGGGCCTGACTGCGCGAAGGGTTATTGACTATTTGAAGGAAAACAATTACGCGAGCTCATTGAAGAAGCTTGAGCATCAACAGCGAGACAAGAATTACAAATACTCGCTATGGCAAAGGGAAAGAAATGTTTTTCCGATTATCAGTGAGAAGCTGTTTATGCAGAAGCTGAACTACATCCATCAGAATCCAGTCCGTGCTGGCTTAGTGCAACGAGCGACAGATTATCGATGGAGTAGTGCGCGAATCTGGGCAGGATGTCCGCTAGAGAATGAGCCGTTGATGATCGATAAGGATGCGATTCACTGGCGGCGCGGGTTCTAGCTTTGAGCGGGCAGAGCCCGAACCTGGGGCGTAGCCCGCAATTGAAGAAGCGCCTTACGGCAAGGCGGAGCCATGCCTCACATCAGGCGGCACAGCCGTTAAGCGAATAGAGCCAATAGAGTCAGTAATTCAGTTCAGATGTGAGAAAGTCGAATTAGCATAACCATTGGTACGTGTCCGCGAATGCGTTTGTTATACTCCACACTGAATGGTCATTCATTTTGAGCTACTGCGATCGCACGCTATTTTAAGAGCGGTCGCAGCAATTGATTTAAATGGAACGTGAAACTTTAGAGTTTGATGTCGTATTTGTAGGCGGTGGTCCCGCGAATCTGAGCGGTGCGCTACATTTGACACGCCTTATAGAACAGCACAATGAGTCAGTCAGCAAAGGCGAGAAGCGAGGCGAACCTCTTGGAGATGTCGAGATCGCCGTCATCGAAAAAGGCGCAACTATTGGTTCTCATATTCTCTCCGGGGCCGTCATGGATCCCCGCGCGTTACGCGAGTTGATTCCTGATTTCGTTGAACAAGGCGCGCCACTTGAATCGCCAGTTAAAGAGGATTACTTCCTCTACCTGACTCCCAGGCGCGCGATTCGTTCTCCAATCACACCACCGCCCTTGAAGAACCAGGGTTACTACATCGTTTCGCTTAATCGACTCACCGCTTGGTTGGGAGAAAAATGCGAAGAGGCAGGCGTGAACGTATTTCCAGAGTTTCCTGGCGCTGACTTGCTCTACGATGATGATGATCGCGTCATTGGAGTTCGCACGGGCGATAAAGGGATCAACAAGGAAGGTAAACCGAAACCTAATTACGAGCCGGGCGTTGATCTGCACGCGAAGGTAACCGTGCTGGGCGAAGGACCACGGGGGTCGCTAACGAAGCAGTTGGTTGAACGGCTCGGTCTCGACGAAGGTCGCGAACCTCAGGTCTACAGCATCGGAGTGAAGGAACTATGGGAACTGCCAGACGATCGATACCCAGCGGGTCGAGTCACTCATACGCTCGGATTTCCATCCGACGCTCACACGTATGGTGGTGGATGGATCTATGGGATGCAGAATCGAATCCTCAATATCGGATACGTGACAGGGCTGGACTACAAAGACCCTTTGCTTGATCCGCACGCGGAATTCCAACGATACAAAACGCACCCCTTCATTCAACGGCTATTGGACGGCGGAAAGATGATTCGATACGGAGCCAAGACAATTGCGGCCGGTGGATATTTTGCGATACCACAAACTTATGCTGACGGGGTCCTACTCGTCGGTGATTGCGCAGGCTTTCTCAATTCACAGCGTTTGAAAGGCATTCACTCCGCAATCAAGAGCGGCATGCTCGCGGCCGAAGCAATCTTTGAGGCGCTAATAGCAAAGGACTTTTCCGCAAAGCAGCTAAAGCGCTACGAGCAATTAGTCAACGACAGCTGGATCATTCCTGAATTAAAAAAGGTGCGAAACTTTCATGCCGGCTTCAAGCACGGTCGATGGCTCGGTCTTTTCAATACCGGTTTGCAGTTTGTAACTGGAGGTCGTGCATGGGGAATCGTCGATCGCGATAAAGCTCATCCGGGTCATCGTGAGATGAAGAAGCTGTCGGAGTATGGATATCGTGGAGATGATCTGGGGCAACGCTACGACGGTTTACGATTTGATGGAAAACTCACCTTCAACAAGGTTACCGATGTTTACCATGCCGCTGTGGGCCATGACGAAGATCAGCCCGCACACCTGCACGTGCTCGACTTAAACATCTGTTCGACGCGTTGTGCGGAAGAATTTGGTAACCCGTGTCAACGTTTCTGCCCGGCAGCCGTGTATGAGATGGTCGAAGATGGGAGCGATGGTCAGCGGAAACTGCAGATCAATTTTTCAAACTGCGTTCACTGTAAGACCTGCGACATCATGGACCCTTATCAGATCATCAATTGGGTGACGCCGGAGGGTGGCGGTGGACCGGATTATAAGGGGATGTGAATGTGTGTCTGAGATCTAAGATGTGGGATCTGAGATGTGAGATCTGAGATCTGAGATCTGAGATGTGGGATCTGTGATCTGGGATCTGAGATCACGAATCGGCGCTTCAGATCGCAGATCCCAGATCTCAGATCCCCACATCCCAATTACAAAACGCCTTATTCTGCGGGATTCTCGCTGTCTCTTATACTGAACTGAACACGCCCGCGTATCACTTCCTCCAGCGCGATTCTGGTTGGCTTGTGTTTTTGCGGATCGATTTCAATGCGGGGTTGGGCACCACGTTGTAATTGTTTACTTCTCTTCGCGGCTAAAATAATTAACCTGTACTTAGAATCTACTTCCGGCGTTTCTGCCGGTTCCAATGTGCTATCAATATCAGGCGATGCGGAAGACATAAGTGTTTTGTGCTACTCCTTTTTAATGGCGTAATGATTTCAAGCTGATTTGAAGTTATCTATTACTTGCTTCACTAACTTTTCCTGACGCTCACAACGCGCTCTTTCGCCGTAAATAATGGCCGCCAGTTGGTCTGCAGCGCGGTCTACATTGTCGTTAATAATGACGTAGTCGAAACAGGAAAATTGCTCCAGCTCCTCAGGTGCATTCTTCAAACGAACGGCAAGTTGTTCCGGCGTATCTGTGCCTCTGGCGATCAAGCGCGTCTTCAAGATCTCATAAGAGGGCGGCAAAATGAAAATGCTGACGGCGTCTAGCATCAACCCACGAATACTTGCAGCGCCCTGAACATCCACTTCCAGAATGATGTCGACGCCGGCTGCGGTCTCTTCGGCCACCTGTTTCTTTGCAGTTCCGTACAGGTTACCGTGCACACACGCCCATTCCAGGAATTCACCAGCGCTCACCATTTTCTCGAAAGTGTCGCGGTTTACGAAGAAGTATTCGCGGCCATTGACTTCACCGTTCCTGGGCGCGCGGGTCGTATAAGAAACCGAGTAACTAAGATTCGGTACTGCATCCAGAACGCGACGAATGAGTGTCCCTTTTCCACCGCCTGATGGCGAGCTCACGACAAACAGAGTACCGGGCGTGACTTTCCGTGGCGACAATTCATCTTGGGTCGGAGCCGCGGTAACTTTACTCGACATTCTGTACCTGTTCTCGAAGTTTCTCGACTTCCGCTTTAATCCCAAGTGCTGCTTCCTTGATGCTCAGGTCGGTTGATTTTGAAAGGGTTGTGTTCGCCTCGCGATTTAGCTCCTGCAAAAGAAAATCCAGCATCTTGCCCGTTTCCCCAGATGAGTCCAGCGCTTCCTGAAACTGACTCAAATGACTCCGAAGCCTGACCATTTCTTCGCTTACATCGCTGCGATCCGCGAGATAGGCAACCTCTTGGGCCAACCGCGCCGGATCAAGCTCAATGGTCTGTCCACTGCGACTGAGTAGTTCACCGATTCGCTTCTGCAAACGGATCCTGTATGCGTCGGCCAATCCAGCCGCTGATGCTTCTATGGTTGGCACTAGCGACTCGATTCTCCGAACGCGATCAGTAAGCTCCAGACGCAGTGCCTCGCCTTCCTGTTGTCGCATCCTCTCGAGATCGTCGAGCGCTTGGTCAATAGCCTGTTCCAGCGCTGCCGTCATTCGCTCATCGATGCCATTGCGAGCGGGAATAAGGGCGCCGGGAATTCGAGCCAGAACGTTGATATCGAGCACACCATCGATATGAAACTCATCCTGCATCTGTCGCAACGCTTCAACGTAGCCCGCAATTAGAGGTCGATTGAGTTCATAAGCGATTTGTTCTGTTCTCTCGAAGTTTACAGTGACGTCAACTCTACCCCTGGCAAGTCGTGAACTTATGCGACGCTTGATCGCAGGTTCCATAGAGACGAGCTCGGAACCGACGCGCAAATGAATATCGAGGAAACGATTGTTGACGGTCTTTAGATCAACAGATACGGAGAAGTCGTCTCCGTTTACTGCGCCACGTCCGTATCCGGTCATCGATTTCATTCGTTTACGCTCACCATCTCTTCTTCGTCGGCAAACTGCAGCTCGTAAAGTCTCCGATATTGACCTCCGTGTGCCAGCAACTCTGCATGAGTTCCAGTTTCAATAATGCGGCCGGCTTCCATGACGACGATTACGTCGGCGCGTCGAATCGTCGATAGGCGGTGGGCGATTACAATCGTTGTTCGATTCCGGACGAGATTGCCGATAGCTTTTTGTACCAGTCGCTCTGATTCAGCATCCAAAGCCGACGTCGCTTCATCCAGAATCAGGACTGGAGCATTCACAAGGATCGCACGAGCAATTGCAAGACGTTGCCGCTGGCCACCCGACAGAAAAATTCCCCGCTCGCCGACGATGGTATCGTACCCCTGAGGCAGTTCTTGTATGAAGTCATGAGCGAAGGCAATCCGCGCTGCGTCTTCAATCTCTTCATCAGTTGCAGTCGGACGGCCATAAGAGATGTTGTGCCGAACAGTGTCATTGAATAACACCGTCTCTTGTGTGACCAACGCTATCTGACGACGCAGGCTAGCGATTGTTGCGTCCTTAATATCTATTCCATCCCACAATACTTGACCCGAGGTTGGGTCATGGAAACGCGGCATCAACTTCGTCAAAGTCGATTTGCCACCACCCGATTCGCCGACCAGAGCCACCATTGTGCCGCCTGGTATGCGTAAACTGACATCGCGGAGCACGGAGCGGAATTCGTTGCCATATCCGAATGAAACATTTCGCAATTCGATCTGCGATCGAAGGGCCGGCAGCTCCAGAGCATCGGGTTTCTCTACGATGACTGCATGCTCGTCCATCACTTCCCAAACGTGATGGGCGGCTGCGAGAGCCTGCTCCATGCTGTTCTGCAACCGTGACAACTTGCGCATCGGGTCGTAGCTACGGAACAGAAAAAAGAGAAACGTGACGAACTGCGCCGCGTTAAGTCGGCCGGCCATGATTTCCTGTTGGCCAAAGAAGAGAAGCAGCACAACGAATAGAATTCCGATTAGTTCGATCGTGGGAGGAGCGGCTCCTGAAATACTGGCGCTGCGCAAATTTGCTCTAACAATCGCTTTTGCAACTTCAGTGAAGCGAGCCGACTCTCGTTTCTCGGCCCGATAGGCTTTGACAATGCCCTGATTCGCCAAGGCTTCCTGAGCTGTATCGGTAAGACGTTTGCTTCCTTCAAAACTTTCGCGTGCCAGGTTTCGAAGAGCCGTGCCAAACTTCGCAGTTAGGAGCGCAATGATTGGTGCAATCGCCAATGACCCGAGAGTCAGTCGCCAACTGTAGTAAAAAGACGCTGCGAGAAACGCGACTAGCGTAAAGGTCTCTCGCAACATGTCGCGAATCGTGCTCGTCACGGCAGTTTCAATCGCGGCGGCACTAGATACGAGTCGCGACACAAGGTAGTTTGTTCGATGTCGCTCAAAGAACGTTGCTGATTGTGCGAGCAGATGACCGTAGAGATCCTGGCGGAGTTTCAGCACTGCTGACTGACCAATCCGCGCCATCAAATACGTCGACAGATATTCTGCGATTCCTTTTGTGACGGTGAATGTAACAAGGAGGATCGAGATTATTTTCCAGGCGGCAAGCGGCTCCTGGGGTATCAAACGTTGAAGTCCGAATAAGGTCGCGGTACGGGTCCCGGCTCCCTGAACAAATGCCTGATCGAATATTGGAACAATGAGAGCGCCAATAGCGCTCTCTAACAAGCCCACGAGCACCATGCAGAAAGTTGCCAGCGTGAAGACGGGCCAGTGAGGTTGGAGATATCTTAACAGTCGAAGAAGATCACGCATCGCTGGTTGCGAAACTCTCTGTCTGGTTGTTATAAGAGAGGTAAAAGACGGCCCAAAGCTCCAAAAAATTAACTATACTGACCTGTGCTTATGTGCGTCAAGGCAGACAAATCGCTTGTTCTGTGCGCCTACTCGATTGAGTTGTGAATGACTTCGGAATGAGTCTGTGACATATTAGGTTATAATTTGCCGCGAGGGCGCGTAATTAAGTTAGATCCATCCTGACAGGGTCCGAGGACGTGGTACAGCAACCACAAGTTACCAGTAAATACGCCGGCAAGCGTTTGTTGATTGCCGACGACGATAGCGACATGCGCGTCCTACTCGCCGAGTATTTTCGGAGACTCGGCTTTCAAGTAGATGAGCGCGAAAGTGGGCAGGCCGCTTTAGAGGCCGCAATCGCGGGCCGCTTCGATTGCTTTATCTTTGACGTGTCGATGCCTGGAATGTCGGGTTTTGATCTGTTGAAGCGAGTGAGAGATCGTGGCATTCAAACACCGGCCCTCTTTTTGACAGCACACGACGCCCTCTCTGATAAGGTGGCCGGGTTTGAAGCAGGCGCGGACGATTATCTTGCGAAGCCTTTCAGCCCACGCGAACTTGAGTATCGAGTCGAGGCGCTGCTTAGGCGTAGCGGTATAACGAGTGAGCCTCGTGACGATGAACGCATCGAGGTAGGCAATTTAATAATTGACAAGCGCCGACATGAAGTTTTGCGTGATGGTTTGCGCGTTGATTTGACGCCACTCGAATTTCAGATTCTGGAACTGCTCGCTTCAGAACCTGGACGCGCGTGGTCACGCAATGCGCTGCTTGATCGCGTCTGGAGTACTGACTACGAAGGTTATCAACGAAACATTGATCCGCACATAAATCGGCTCCGAAAGAAACTAGAAACCGATCCTAAAAACCCGCGTTATGTTCTCACCGTCCGTGGAGTGGGTTACAAGCTGAACGAAACACCTTGAAGCGCGAAGAGCTAAGCGCAAGACGCGAGGAGCTTGGAGCAAAGAGCCAAGAGCCAAGAGTAAAGACATTGAGCAATAACTCACCCTTTACACTTCGCTCTTTCCTCCTGAGTAGGAGATTGTCAGGATGTTGTGGTGGATTGGATCAGGCCTGTTGGCTGTTTGGTTCGCACTAAGATTCATCCTGCACAAGCACGGCTGGGTCCATATCCTGCTCCTATCCGGAATCTCCGTACTTGTCGTCCAAATAGCTGCATATCGGAAAACCCGATTTCAAACAAAACAGCGTGGATGAGGCGTTGCCTCCACAAATTACGATAAACCGGCCAAAACACTTCTTGACCTCACTAAACCGTTCGGCAACAATGCCTTGGTTTGTGGCATCAACAGCATTGTAGTTTTCCGTTGAGCTCCAGATGCTCTCCCGGCCAACCCAACTTGAAACCAGGAGTTGCCTGCAATGACATCATCAAAAAGTCTGAATCGAGTTGCCCTCTTTTCGGTTGTCGTTTTGGCCACCATCTCGTTGACGCCGTTTGTTTCAAACGGACAGTCAGATACGCCTCGAGAGACCGTGGCCATCACGTATCCGCTCGATGAAACAATTACGGTGAAGTTTCGTGGCACAACACTCCTTCCACGGCTTAAAGGCGAGGCGAAGGTGAGACGCGCTGGACGGCGGGGAACTCGAGTCGAACTTAGCATCGATGACCTGCCGCGCGCGTCGGAGTTAGGTGGTATTTATACGACCTACGTTCTTTGGGCTATCTCGCCCGACGGCCACGTCGACAATCTTGGAGAGATAAAGCGAAGTGGAAGTTCCTTTGTGAATTCGAAGCTCGACGTCACCACGCCGCTGCAGACGTTTGCGATGATTCTGACTGCGGAGCCACACTTCTTGATGAAAGTGCCGAGCCGGATGGTAGTAATGGAGAATCTTCCACCGCAACGCCTCGGCGG
This sequence comes from Pyrinomonadaceae bacterium, assembly GCA_036559885.1. Classification (GTDB taxonomy): domain Bacteria; phylum Acidobacteriota; class Blastocatellia; order Pyrinomonadales; family Pyrinomonadaceae; genus PSRF01. Next base: position 38,984 of record DATBSH010000320.1, on the reverse strand, counting down.
CGCGCAAATAGAAACCGCGAACGTTCAATACATCGGTAACTCGAGTGACTACTTCAGAACTGCTCGCGTTCCAGAAATTGCTGATCGTGATTACCGTCAGACACCAGTGTCTTTGCTCGGTGCGCGGCAGGCGATCAATCTGGCGAAGTATGCCGGCGCCTCCCAGGAAGCGCCTGACGAATTACGCACCGCTGAAGATGAGTTGCAAGAAGCTGAGAAGGCCTGGCGATTAAACGAACCCCTCGCGGAAATCGATATCAAGGCGAGGAAGGCTACGTCGTCCGGTGCGCATGCCGAAGAGGTTGCGGTGGTGCGTCGCAATGCCAGGCTTAGTCGAGAAGAAATTAAACGGCGCGACGATGCAGTGCGTACGGCGGAGAATACGTCGGCAAACTTGCAACAGGAGGTGGCCAAACTCCGCGCCGCTCTCGACAAAGAACAGAGCGCTCGAGAGCTGGCCGAACGAGATTTAGGCACGGCCAACGATCGGTTGCGAGAACAACGTGTCGAGATTGCCCGGTTGCGGGACGAATTGCAGCAGGTTCGTTCTGAAAGTGAAGTGGCGAAGATCAAACTGGCTCGACTTGAGGGTGAGAAGCAAGCCGAAACTGATAGGTTGGAAGCTGAAAAGCGTGCCCAGGACAGAAAGGCCGCAGAAGCGACACTGAAGCAAACGCTGGCGAAGTATGGGACGCTCAAAGAAACTGCCTCCGGCTTTCGCCTTGTGTTGCCGGAGTCTATTTGGAGTAGTGCACGTAGAGCCGAACTTGCACCTGCAGCGGCTGCTAAGCTCGAGCCACTTGCGGCATTGGTCGCCAGCAATCCCGATTATCAGATCTTGATCGAAGCCTACACAGACAACAAAGGCGATGAGGTTAGTCTGCAACAACTGACGCAGGACCGAGCGCGGACTTTGTCGGAGCGGTTCCAATCAGCCGGAGTGGATCCGATGAGGATTCAAGCGAATGGAATGGGCGCTTCAAATCCGCTGGCGCCCAATACCACTGTTGCGGGCCGCTCAAAGAATCGTCGCGTCGAGATCACCTTCACAGCTGCGGCTCGCAGCACCGCGGTGAACTGAAGCAGGCCAAGCAGGCCAAAGCAGATCCACCGATTTCCACAGATTACACGGATTAGTTGTAAACCGCTGGCGATCCGTGGTTGTGTCGCCGACTTACAGCCCGAACGATGAAGTACTTATGCGATAATGTACGAACCGATTAAAGTACAAATCGTCGCTGCTCCAAACTACGACCACCAAAGTTAATTAGAAGTCCCGTGCCATAACCGGTAATTTTCAAATAGTTGATGATTTGGGACTCCTCAAGTCGTGTTAGCCGCGCAACAGCCTTGAGCTCGACAATAACTGAGTCAAAACAGACGAAATCTGGTCGATAGTATTTTTCAAGTTGTCGTTGCTTGTAACTAATCCGAAATCTCAACTCAGATGTAAACGGTATTTGCCGATTCACCAACTCAACTGCGAAGGCCTCTTGGTAGATGGGTTCCAAAAAGCCGCAGCCGAGTTGACGATGAACCTCCATCGCCGCTCCGATGATCGCATAAGTTCTAGGATCGTTTTCTGTGAGGATATTCATACTCAAGTTTCCTTCGAGATTAGGTGAAAGGTGGGATTGTGGCGCTTAGATTACCGCAAAGGCCCCAGCAGTGGAATCATGGGAGTACCAAAGTCCACCTTTGCACGTTAAGAATTAATCTGTGTAATCTGTGGAAATCGGTGGATCTGCTTCATGTCTCCGCTTGAAATTCTACAACTCGTCGGTTACAGCATCGGTGCGCTGTTGCCGCTGTGGATGGCATTTCAATTAGTCTCGCACCGGACTAGCCTCACCACTCATGAGCGACTTCTTGCCGCGCTCGCACTCACCATGGGCGGCTGGCACACCAGCAATCTCTTTATAACGTTACACGGCCTCTTTGGTTTCGGCTCCGATACGTGGACCACGTTGTTGCGTGTTGCTGACTCAGTTGCGGTGATCAGCATCACGTTCGCCTACTCATTTTTGCTGCACGTTCACCTTCATCTTTGGGCCAATGCGCACGGTCGCTCCACGCTCAACAGAAGTGAGCGGATTCGTGTCTCCCTCTCTTATGTTCCAACCGTTTTCCTAATCGTTGCATTGCCACGACTGTGGACGGGCGAATACGCGCCAATGCTTACCAAGCTATCGTTTTTTGTGTTTCCGTTCGCTCTCTGGATCGCTTACGTGCTTGGTCTTATAGCAGTGACTGAATTGCTGATCGCTCGCACGACTCCCAATCCGAGTGAAAAACGGATCATGCAAACGCTGGCGTTTTCATTCATCGGAGTTGGCATTGTGATCTTCGCGGCACTCGCATTTGGGGTCGGTGAGGGAACTGTAGCAGGTCTTTATCTGAAGACTGTGGCAAATCTTGGGTCGTTATTGCCGTCAGTCTTGCTCGCGTATTACATCTACCGCTACAGATATCTCGAGATCATCATCGAAGAAAGCCTGATCGTGGTGACGTTCGCCGCGGTGGTGCTGACTATTTATGTTTTCGGCATACGCACACTCGGTGATTGGTTGACCCAGACCTACGGTATTAGACCGGGTTTAGTCGAGGCGATTTTGATCCTTGCGTTGACTTTACTGGCCGCACCGTTTCGACGTTGGTTGGGCCAGCGCTTTCACAAACTCTTCGAACGGGAAGCGGCTTTGTACCGTCAAATCGTGGCGCGCATCGGTTCACATCCCGGCCAATACCGAGATCTGACGGACCTGCTTCACTTCGTTGAGCAACGCACAACCGAAACCCTTGGCCTGCGGAAACTAAAGATTTTTATTAACGGTATCGAACCTTCATCAGAGAATGGACATGACTCTACTGTTGAGGCTACCGGCGAATGGATCGATGGCGTGTTGAACTTATCTCGACAAACCGGCTGGCTGCCGGTAGAAGACGCGCCGGTGCTGATTGAGAACGGGTTCAAACTCGCATATCCATTAAGGCGCGAGGATAAAGTTAATGGACTGCTTGCAGTTGATGCGGCGGCTGGTGCGTTGTCGCCAGATACACGATCGATAATTGAAATCCTGGCTGACCAGGTGGCGATCGCCATCGACGACTCCCGACTTCTCCAAGAGAATGTCAGGCTCGAAAGAGAGTTGGCGGAACGAGAACGGCTCGCCTCGCTCGGCCGCATGGCCGCAACCGTAGCGCACGAGATTAAGAATCCGCTCTCTGCCATTAAGTCGATTGCCCAGGTCATGAAAGAAGATGAGAAGCTCGGAAGCGAGTACGCTCAAGACTTGAGTTTGATTGTCGGCGAGACAGATCGGCTGAGCCAGAGCGTGACACAACTTTTGAGTTTTGCGCGTAGAGAAAGCCCGGTCGAACAATCTCTGGGCGTGGATGAACTGGTGACTTCGGTGGTCGGCCTATTTCAAGCAAACGCACGCGAGCAGGGCATCGATCTAACGCACAAAATCCACACGGCTACCTCCTTGCCCGGTAAGCACGTCTCCGTATTACGCGATGCTTTGTCGAACCTCATACTGAATGCGCTTCAGGCAACAGCGCGAGGCGGAACAATCTCGCTGATTGTCCAACAAACGGATACTGAGCTCTTGATTTCAGTGCAGGACTCGGGTGCTGGCGTGCCGGCTGATTTACGCGAGAGAATTTGGGAGCCTTTCTTCACTACGCGGCAGCGAGGAACTGGCCTCGGTTTGGCGATCGTGCGCAAAAGGATGCAAGAGGTGGGTGGGAGCGCGTTGCTCGTCTCGTCTTCGCTAGGCGGCTCAACCTTTCAATTACGTGTTCCTTCCGAGAACTAAATTCTTTTCAGCCGTGGGAACTTTTATCGCGGTAGCGCGTGTTTAGGCTGACCTGCAAGCGCCGAGGTCAGGAGCAGGAGCACCACGCAGGAGCAGGAAAAACGTCCGTAAGCAAAAACAACCTGCCCCTGCAATCTGCTCCTGCCGCCTGGTCAGGTCCGCCCATAACTTCGCGGCGCACTCTTCCATCTCATTTAGGAACTCTATTTTTGTCAGTCAGAAGGAGATTAAAGAGCATGAATATGCGAAAGGTTCTGGGCGTGATGCTATCCGCCTTTTTGGTTGCGGTTGTTTTGGCTTCCGGAGCCGCCGCTGTAAAGGCGCAACAAACCAGTCAGGCCTTTGATTCCGAGGTAAACCTCGACACACAACTTTACCTTATCGTTGCTACAAACTCAGACGTTGATGACTCGAGATTGCCTGCGGCGCTCGATTCTGTCATCAAACAGTTGCGCTCAGCGCTGCCTTTCAAGAATTACAGACTCGCTGCAACTCTCGTTAATCGAGTCAGAAACGAAGGGCGATTGGATTTGCGCTGGATAGGTGGACCATTCGCCGCTCCCTCCGGTACAGCTACGGCTGCTACGCCGAGCTTTAGTGAGTTCAAAGTGGGGGCAGTCAAATTGTTACGTAATGCCGAAGGTAATCCTGTGGTCCAGATGCAGCGGTTTAGCTTTGGGGCACGTATTCCGATCGTTACTGGAACAAACGTGGCCCAGACCGGAACAGGATTTCCAGTTATCAATTACGAGAACACGGGGTTGAATACGGACATTAGTTTGCGCGAAGGAGAACCCGTGGTAGTCGGCACGTTGAACGCTGGTCCGTCAGGTGACGCAATCATCCTGGTGGTATCAGCTCGCCGAACGCAGCGGTAGTTTTTGAGATTTAGTGGGTCTCAGTCAGTACCGTACGGGTAGCGTCGGGTCAGAGTGTAATCGCAACCCTGTTTTTGAAAAGGGCCGACCCGACGCTACCGCGTACGGTACTAACTGAGACCCGCTGATCGTGGTCTGCAAGGTCATTAATTGAGGGACGGCCTCACTGTGGGCCGCCTCTGTTTTTGTGTGGGGTGTGGCACGCGATGCGCTAGGGAAATCCAACGGTAAGGTTCTAAACTATCCGGAAGTGAGAAAAGACGCATTGCGATTGATGATTGTCGATGATGAGGAAGCCGCCCGCTACGGCATACGGCGAGCCCTCTCAACCTTCGGTTACAGCATTTCAGAAGCGGGATCCGCCGAGACTGCTCGCGCCTTGATGAAGCAGCAACAGCCTGACCTCCTGCTGCTTGATGTGAATCTCCCAGGCATATCAGGTCTCGAGTTTCTCCGTGAGCTCAGAGACGGGGATAACGCACCACTTGTGATTGTCATTACTGCTCATGGCTCCGAACGTCTGGCCGTCGAAGCCGTTAAGTCAGGCGCTTACGACTATCTCTCAAAGCCATTTGAGCTCGACGACTTGCGACTTGTTGTGAAGAATGCTGCCGAGACGGTGCAGCTTCGCCGCGAAAACTTTTCCCTGCGGCGGCGAATTGAAGTGGAGCGATCGCATCGTGGCGCGCTAATCGGCAACTCGGAATCAATGCAGCGGGTCCGCAGCATGATTGAGAAAGTGGCGGAGACTGATGCGACGGTGCTCGTCAGAGGGGAGTCGGGCACTGGAAAGGAACTAGTTGCACGCGAAATTCACGAACGAAACAGTGCGAGACGGAACGGTGCGTTCATCGCAGTGAATTGCGCGGCTCTGCCGTCGGAGCTGATTGAGTCGGAGCTATTCGGTCACGAAAAAGGCGCATTTACCGGTGCGGCAGCGAGAAGAGAAGGGAAGTTTGAACAGGCCGATGGCGGTACGCTTTTTCTGGACGAAATCGGCGATATGAGCTCAAACGTCCAGGCGAAACTTCTGCGAGCTTTGGAAGAACGACACATTGAACGACTTGGTGGAAACGAGTCGATTCCAGTAGATGTTCGCATTGTCAGCGCCACTCATCGGCCGCTCGAGCAAGAAATAAACAACGGGAACTTCCGCGCGGATCTGTTCTATCGGTTGCGAGTTGTGACGATTGATATCCCGCCACTACGAGACCGACGAGAAGACATTCCGATGATGGCTGACACATTTCTGCGCTTGGCTTCTGAGCGTTACGAACTGCCGCAGCGGTCACTTAGTCAGGGTGCCTTGAAACGTCTCGTTGAATATAGTTGGCCGGGTAATGTTCGAGAGCTAAAGAACACGATTGATCGCGCAGTGATCATGGCTGAAGGTGATGACATCGCTGTCCACGACCTGCCGGACGAAATCACCGCTGCGAGTCCAGCTGCGGCGCGTGTAGACGGTGAAGGCGATGAGGGTTTAAGCGTTCCTTTCACCGCTGACTTTCGTGAAGACCGAAGGGAATTTGAGCGCCGTTACATCACGCGCTGTCTCGAGTACACGCAGGGAAACGTGACCCGCGCAGCGGAGATACTCGATATGCACCGGCAATCACTGCAGCACAAATTGCGGCAGTTAGGGCTGGGCCGGCGCTATGTCTCAGTTGGTGGTGAAGCGCAGGAAAATCGCGAGACGTCTAGTTGAGCCCCGACAACGCTTATAAGATTTGAGGCGGATTCTCCGGACACCTGTCGGGAATTTATTCCTGTATGGAAAGGCGAGCTGCCTCATGTCTGATCCGCCTGCAGCTCCCGTCCAGATATCCTAAGAGTCCGTCCGAAGCGTCGCGATCGCTTAATTTTCGTCAAAACCGCATTAGTCCAACAGTAAAACTCCGCAACCTCATTCTGGTCCAAAGTGTGGCGATTTTCCGCTTGCTAGTGATAGCCTTGCGCGGTGCGATTCTGGCGCCAAGTTGTCCGCGACATTTACTGGCTCGAACAGCGTATAAAGGCGACTGAAGGCGTGATGAAACTTCTCACACTTCTTGTGCCTGCTGCGATCATTGCCCTCGGTGTCCTTGCAAGAGACCGGTGGCCGCAACAGATTGCCAGCGCTGGCGTGTCACCCGACAGAATAGCTCTAGCTGTAGGTCCCCTAGCACTGTCCTTTTATTTCGGCGTTGTGTTCGCACGCTCCCGGGCGCCAATGTTGGCCGTAGGCAAGGTCGTGGCAGACATCAGAGAGACGTCGCACCAGTTTCAGTTGGAAGTGAAGAATCTTGGCCCAGGCTCGGTGCGACGCAGGGTGAGGATGACCAAAGCTATGGATGGCCTTGGCGTGCTTTTGTCAATCGGCTTCTCTGGATGGGAGGCACACTGGCGCCGTGGTGTAAAGGACGAACGCCCTCTGCTTGAAGAGGGTGAGCCGAAGCAAGCAGGGATAGTCTACGTCAAGGATGGCCGTTTATGGTCATTTGAACTTGATCATCATTCCGCCAACTCTGGGACTCGGAACCACCACGTACAGGCGCTCTCCTAACGGTTACTGTCGCGTGCCAGCTAGAAGGAAGTGAAGGTTTTAATCTTCAAACCGAACGAACCTATCATTTCAAACAGGATCCGAAAAAGCCGTTGGGGTTCAGAATAAAACGCGTACGATTCCGCTGGCTTGGAATTAAATGGAGAACAATTCGCGGATAGGTTTGTGAGATTCTTTGTTCTTTAAATTTTACTGACTAGGGCATAATCTGTGGAAACCGGTGGATCTGCTTTAAGGAAGGACTAATGAAGGCACGACTGGACGCAATCATTCAACGCGAACAAGCGGAGTATCTTGATCGGCTCCTGCAACAGCCGGATCCATTGTTACTCGAAATGGAGAAGTATGCTGCTGAGCACCGAGTGCCTATTGCTGACCGAGAGGTCGCTTGCTTTCTGGAAATTACGGCACGAGCGAGCAGAGCGACCAAGGCTCTCGAGATTGGCATGGCAATCGGCTATTCAGTAATTCATCTGGCCCGAGGCATGGGAAGAACTGGACTTGTTGTAACGATTGAACCCAACAACGACATGATCAGAGCGTCAACTGATTTCCTGACTCGAGCAGGTCTACTTGAACAGGTCAGGATCGAACGAGGCAAGGCACTCGAGGTAATGCCTAAGCTTACGGATTCATTCGATCTTCTTTTCATCGACGCCGTTAAGGAAGAGTATCGACGATATCTCGACCTGGGATTAGAGCGTCTGCATGTCGGCGGTGTCGTTATCGTGGATAACTTGTTGTGGGGCGGCAAGGTCGCTGATCGAAATGAACAGTCAGAGTCGTCCACGTTAGCCCTGCGCGATTTCAATAACTACTTTGTCAATCATCCACAACTCCGCGCGGAAGTGTTGGCGGTTGGTGATGGGCTTGGATATGCAGTAAAGATCGGTTGACCCATTACGTCCATAGTTATGATCAATAGAATCTTGTCTCTCTTGCTGATTGGCTTGTTACTCTTGCCCATCGGCTGTAGGCGTCAGAGCGCACCGCAAACCGGAACCACAAAAAGCTCCTTTGAAACTCGCTATCCCAACCTGAAAACTCAAGCCGATGAACTAAATCAGGTAACTCTTAAGGGTGATGACGCCCGAGCTGCTGACCTAACATATCCAAAACTCATCGAGGTCATGGGTGGGCGCGAACAGTACATCGATAATCTGAAGACTGTTCGCGACGAAATGCAGTCTGAGAAGTTCAGTGTACTGTCGGCTACTGTTGGAGATCCGACCGACATCGTTGAGGTAGAGAATCAAATCTACGCGATTGTTCCGGTGACAATGCGTATGAAAGTACCCGAAGGGATATTAGTAGGCCGCTCTTCAATGATCGGTGTTTCGAACGATGCGGGTAAGAACTGGACGTTTGTCACGGCCAATCGCGACCAACTGAAGGGCGAGACACTGAAGATTCTATTTCCCGCTGCAGCAGATAAGCTGCGCATTCCTGAACCCACTGAGCCGGTACTAGAGCGGCAGACACCGACACCTTGACATACAAACGCTGGTCATTGGTCTAACCAGGAGAGAGACTATGAGAGCTTACGTCATCATCACCGGTGCACTGTTCGGCCTTCTCACAATCGCGCACGTAGTCCGTATTTTTGCTGAGAACGGTCGCCTGGCTACCGAACCGTTTTTTGTTCTGATCACGCTGCTGACCGCCGGATTATGTCTCTGGGCATTGCGGTTGGTGCTTCAGTCCCACAAGGCACGGTGAACTGATGTCCGATACGCTTTAGCTTGTCGTGAGATGCGGCATTGTCCAACCGAATAGAAATCGCACGTCCAATATAGAGCACGTCACGACAAGCTAAAGCGTATCGGACATCAGAACGACAAGGTAAAGCGCACCGGACCTCAAGAATCTTGATAAACCTTTTCCCCGCATGGTAAGTTCAACTCAACTCTCAGCTTAAGTTGAGAGTCTCTCCTGCGTTGACCCCTCACGTGGCGGGTATCCTCTTTAACTCGCTTGAGTAGTAGATGGGTTGGCTGCCGGCCACCGAGATGCTCTCAGGGCGGATGGAGTTTCCGATGCGAGTCCGAAACTGGAAACGACTAGGCGCTTTGCTATCAGTCGCCACATTGGCGATTGCCAGTCTTTCGTGTGGTATTTCCGCGAAGAACGAGGTCTTTTTTGGCAAAACAATACCACCGGAACGGAATATCCTACGTTACGTCACCGGTGATGAACCGGAGACTCTCGACCCGCCAATGAGTACTGGACAACCGGAAGCGCGAATTTACATGGCGATTTATGAAGGCCTTGTCGAATATCATCCGAAAAACCTTCGCCCGATTCCCGCTCTCGCCGAACGTTGGGACATAAATAACGATTCCTCGGAGTTCACATTTCATCTCCGACACAACGGCCGCTGGTCCAATGGCGATCCAATTGACGCGAATGATTTCGTTTACAGTTTTCGGCGCGCGCTCTCACCAGAGCTGGCTTCACGGAATGCCTATCTCGGCGCTTACATAAAGTATGCAGAGGCTTACACCGCACGAGCCGTATTCGTGAGAGACCCCGCGACAGGTCAGTTTTTACTCGCGCGTGATTTTCAAGACGATCCTGTGCCTGAGCCGCTTAGTTCGAAACCCTTGGCAGCTTCAAGTGAATATCGAGCAACTGCTGAGGAGCCAAATGCGGATCCTGATTCTGCTTTTCATCAGTTGATGCATACGCCGACTCGTCTGACTTTACCGGGAGATCAGAAGGCCCGCACCAAGTTACTCGACAAGAATCCGAAACTTAAAGCAGCCGCAACGGGAAAGGAGTTTGTTACCGTTAGGGCGGAAGACATAGGAGTCGAAGCGCTCGATAAGTATGTTCTCAGGATCTCGCTTGTGCAACCGGCGCCATTCTTTAGCGGACTCCTGGCCCATCAGGTTTTCCGCCTCGTTCCGCGGAAGGTCATTGAACAATACGGCGACCGTTGGACAGAACCCGAACACATCGTTACCTGCGGTCCGTTTAAGGTCAAAACCTGGCGACCGTACGACAAGCTCGTTGTGGAAAAAGATCCGATGTATTGGGACGCAGCAACTGTTAAGCTCGACGAGATCCACTTCTATCCAATGTCCGACAACCCTGCGATCATGAATCTCTACAAGGTCGGAGAGGTTGATGCGGTGCTGAATCATACAGTGCCGAATGCGTGGCTTGATGTCGTGCGTAATAAAAAGGACTACATGGATGCCGTAGAAGCCGCGATCGATTACCTGCAGATCAACGTCACGAAGCCGCCGATGAATGACGTTCGGGTTCGAAAGGCGTTCAACTTCGCTATCGACAAAAACGCGTGGGCCCAATGGCGAAGAATTGTTAAACCTCTCACTGCCTTTACTCCTGAAGGCATCTTTCAAGGATATCCGCAACCTAAAGGCGATCAATTTGATCCTGATCGAGCAAGACAATTACTTGCGGAAGCAGGTTTCCCGGTCGTTAAGAGAGCGGATGGTAGTTACTCCTGTCCCTCGTTTCCGGTGAGCGAGGTTGAATATATCTACAACACTCAGGAATCGAACAAAGCAATGGCCGAGTGGATGCAGGCGCAATGGAAACAGAATCTGGGCATTACCGTTAGTCTTCGTAACATGGAATGGAGGACGTTCCTGAACGCGCGGGCCAAGTTAGAGTACAAAGGTTTTTCGCGCGGCGCGTGGTCCGCAGATTACATGGATCCTTTTACGTTTCTAAGCTTGTTCTATACCGGTGGTGAAAGCGGCACCGGCTGGCTTGACCCGAAGTACTTAGCAATGGTGGATGAAGCCAATCGCATGCTCGATCCCCAGCAGCGGTATGCACTACTGGCCAAGGCGGAGAAATACATGCTTGATGCGCAACCCGTTATCCCTATCGACACGTCGGCCGTGAATTGGGTAAAGAAGCCGTATGTGAAGGAGATGTACCCAAATCCTGGCGGCCTGTTTCCGTGGAAGTACGTTTATATTGAGAGAGATCAATCCAAGTGGGATTTTGGAACGCCGAGTCTGGCTGAGTGAACCGATGTTAACTTCTTGAGCTAACAAAGATTGAGACAGACGAACCCCTCTGTCGTAGCCAAATGCTCAGATTCATAATCCGCCGTCTTCTTGTCACCATTCCCACTATCCTGGTCGTCATTTCGATCACGTGGGTTCTTATCAAACTCGCCCCTGGAAATTTCTATTCAGGTGAAAAGAAACTACCTCCCGCGATCGAAAAAAACATCCGCGACAAGTATGGTCTCGACAAACCTTGGTACCAGCAGTACGGCCGGACCATGTGGAATATCATTCGGCATGCCGACTTCGGTACATCGCTGAAGTACGAAGGGCAATCAGTTAACACGATCATCGCTCGCTCGCTGCCAGTCTCCGCCTCAGTGGGAATTCTCGCTTATATTCTCGCGCTCATAGTCGGGATTGCCGCCGGATCCATCGCAGCACTCAAGCAAAACTCGCGTTGGGATTATTCCTCGATGGCGCTGGCGATGCTTGGCATCTCCGTGCCTAATTTCGTTCTGGGGCCCATTCTCGTTCTTGTCTTTTCGCTAACGCTCTATTGGTTGCCGCCGTCTCGATGGGGTGGCTTCCCGAGTCGAAATCTCATTCTTCCTGTGCTGACGCTCTCCGCGGTGTACATGGCGTACATCGCTCGATTGACGCGCGCCGGAATGCTCGAGGTCCTTAGATCTGACTACATTCGAACGGCTCGTGCCAAAGGATTAAGTGAACGGGCTGTGGTTGTACGACACGCATTGCGCGGCGGGTTGATGCCCGTGATCTCGTATACAGGGCCTGCGCTAGCTTTCCTGTTAACAGGCACTGTGGTGGTCGAACGCATCTTCGCGCTTCCAGGTCTTGGAAACTACTTTATTCAGGCCTCGTTGAATCGTGACGAGCCGCTGATTATCGGCATAGTTGCCTTCATCGCTATCACGCTGCTACTGATGAATCTGCTGGTCGATATTGCTTACGCGTTTTTGGATCCTCGTGTGAGGTATTAAGCGAGGTCCTTTTCTTATGGATGAGAAGCCCTCAAAACTACCAGCAGAGATTGAATCGACGGAATCGGTACTCACGCCACATGGTCCGTCGTCGCAATCACCATTGACGGCTCGCGACCCAAACACCATTCACGTTTCTCCGGAAATGGCTATTGCCGAAGATGTGAGACCGGAAGAGGTCGGTTATGTTCGCGGAACTTCGCTGGGGAGAGATGCCTGGCGACGGTTGCTGAAAAATAAGTTGGCCGTATTCGGACTCATCGTCGTCGCATTGATCACTATTGCCTCTATCATCGGGCCAACGCTTATCAAGCGCGGACTTGGTTTCACTCCAGATTACATTCCAACAGACGACATTCGCCTGGTGAAATCGTTTCCGCCGTTTACCGGGCCCGATGGGAAGTTTTCCTGGTTGCATCCCATGGGAACCGACAATGCCGGAAGAGACCAATTTGCGCGCGTATTGCAGGGCGGGCAGATATCGTTGTTTGTCGGCGTGATTTCAACGCTCGTGTCGCTCCTCATCGGCGTCAGCTATGGCGCAATCGCCGGCTATCTCGGTGGCCGAGTCGACAACCTGATGATGCGGCTGGTCGACGTCCTTTATTCGCTGCCGTACATCATTGTCGTTATTGTTTTGCTATCGATGTTTCGTAGCCAAACACCGCGAGGGCAGTTGACTTTGCTTTTTATAGCGTTGGGTTCTGTTTCGTGGTTGACGATGGCGCGAATAGTACGAGGCCAAGTGCTCTCACTTAAGAACCAGGAGTTCGTTTTGGCGGCTCGCGCCACCGGAGTCTCCGTACCGCGAATCATCTTTCGTCATCTTGTGCCAAACACCTTAGGGCCCGTGATCGTCTATGCGACGCTGACGATTCCACAGATCATGCTGACCGAAGCGTTCTTGTCGTTTCTCGGTTTTGGTGTGCAAGCACCGCTAGCGTCGTGGGGAAGTCTTGCGGCAGATGGTATTCAAAACATTGCAATCTTTCCCTGGCAGCTGATCTTTCCGGGGGTAACGATGGCGCTTACGCTTTTCTCCCTTAACTTTTTGGGAGATGGATTGAGAGACGCCCTCGATCCACAAATGCGCACGGTTTAAGAAAAAGATTAGACAGGAGTACAGAATTAACAAAAACGACAGAGCAAGGAGCGAAGAGCTAAGAAGGTAGAGCCAAGAGTAATAAGTTTGGTTCCGATAATCGTGAAGTCTGGTCTCAAATAATGAGTCAAAAGAACGGAAATCTTCTGGAGGTGAACGACCTTCGCACCTACTTCCAAACGGAAGATGGATTGGTGAAGGCCGTTGACGGAATCACGTTCAATCTCAAGCGTGGTGAGACTCTCGGTATTGTTGGTGAGTCGGGTTCCGGCAAGTCGGTTAGCAACCTCTCGATCATTCGGCTTATACCGGATCCCCCCGGCAAGATTGTCTCGGGTGAAGTGATCTTTGATGGCCAGGATTTACTTTTGCTTTCGACCGAAGCGATTCGTCAGGTTCGAGGTAGACGCATTGCAATGATCTTTCAGGATCCGATGACATCGTTAAATCCTTTCTTAAAGATTTCGCGACAGCTAATGGAGATGACGCAGCTTCACCTCGGTCACTCGAAGTCACAGGCGTACGAACATGCGGTCAAGATGCTCGAGATGGTCGGTATCCCGGACGCAAGAGAAAGGGCAGATAATTACCCGCACGAATTCTCTGGAGGAATGAGGCAGCGCGTGATGATTGCAATGGCGCTCTCATGCGAACCGGAGCTGTTAATAGCTGACGAACCGACCACGGCCCTTGATGTAACGATCCAGGCGCAGATTCTGGAACTTATTAAACGCCTGAAGCGGGAAACCGGAACCAGTGTGATTCTGATTACGCATGATCTCGGTGTTGTTGCGGGAATGACGGACCATGTGATCGTGATGTATGCCGGAAAGATATTCGAGCAGGCAAAAACCAGGGAGCTCTTTGCGACTCCGGGCAATCCGTACACGAAAGGTTTACTTCGCTCCGTACCTGATCCAACTGCCGAACAGGGAAAACTCTATCAAATACCGGGACTACCGCCGGATGTCGCACGTCTAGGCCCCGGTTGTCCGTTTGCTCCACGATGCGAACGGGCGGAGGAGATCTGCCATAAAGAGTTTCCGCCGTTTGTTCAACTGAATCCGGATCATTGTTCGTTGTGCCATTTCGCAAAGGAGGTTTTTGCTGAGTCAGGAGGTCAAATGTCCGATCAGGACCGATAGGACCTATAAGACCTATAAGACCTAATAAAACCCATAATGAGCACGCAGGAGTTCATCGCAAATCCGAGTGTTCCGCCGCCGCAAGCTGCTGGTGACGAACCGCTCATCTCCATTCGAGACCTAAAGGTTCATTTCGATCTTGGTGGAGGTGGCCTTGTCGACAAGCTAGTCGGAACTAACACCGAAAAGCGCGTGGTGAAGGCAGTTGATGGCGTTACGATCGATGTCTATGCACGCGAGACACTCGGACTCGTAGGCGAATCTGGTTGCGGCAAGTCGACGTTGGGCCGTGCGGTTCTCCATCTTATTCCTCCGACTGCGGGAGAGGTCCTGTACAAGGGATCGGATCTTGCGCATCTGTCTGGAAAAAGACTGCGCGAGCAAAGACGTCATCTGCAAATCATTTTTCAAGATCCCTATGCCTCGTTGAATCCTCGAATGACTGTCGGTCAGATCGTTGGGGAACCACTTGAGACATTCGATCTGGCAAGTGGTGAAGAAGCGGAGAAGCGCGTGCAGGAGTTATTGGAAACCGTTGGTTTGAGCAAGCGTTTCATCAAACGGTATCCACACGAGTTTTCCGGCGGGCAACGTCAAAGAATTGGAATTGCGCGCGCGCTTGCTGTCGATCCTGATTTTATCGTTGCTGATGAACCGATCTCTGCGCTCGACGTTTCGATTCAAGCTCAGATCATGAACTTGTTAGAACGGCTGCAAAGAGAAAAGCATCTGACGTATCTCTTCATCTCGCACGACCTGAGAGCCATCAGGCATGTATCGGATCGCGTGGCGGTGATGTATTTGGGAAAGCTTGTCGAACTTGCTAACGCCAAGGACATATATGCCGAGCCATTGATGCCTTACACGAAAGCCTTGATCTCAGCTGTTCCCGTTCCGGATCCGGAAATCGAAGCAACTCGACAACGCATAGTTCTCGAAGGCGATGTGCCCTCGCCTATCAATCCGCCGCAGGGCTGTCGCTTCCACACTCGATGTCCCTATATGATTGAGACCTGCAAAGAAGTCGTTCCAAAGCTGGTCCAAATAAAGCCCAACCACTTTGCGGCATGTATTCGGATAAGTCCGGACCATCCCAACATTGAAGACGTCGCACCTGGCGCCGCACCGGGGTTAGAAAGTGGCCAACATTCTTAAAAACCAGGGCCCGAACCGGCAAGCATGCTCCTATTTGGAACTGGCCTTGTCGGCGCCGCCGCTGGCTTGCGTCGTCGGTTTAACAAACGTCGGCGTTAGAAGCACCTAGAGTCGACCCGACGTAATTTTGATCTCGAAAGGCACCCTCGTTCGAGGGTGCCTTTCTTTTCGGGGGCCCATTCACTCCTGCTACTCGTAATCCCTACGAGGGAGAGCCCACCTCAAATCAACCGCCGTTCAAGCGAAAAACCAACCCGATTCGACATTTACCTGTAGGGTACATTCCAGCCTTTATCGTGCGGTTGAGGTGAAGAAGGAAGAGACGCTGGTTAAGTAGTTGTAAGGCTTGAGTTTGAATTTTATACTGATTGCCTAAACGCGCTTTGCCTTTCAGCTTTTTGAGTCAACGTGAAATCCCTGTGATTTCCGAAGCGCCGACTTCAACTCGAGCCCAGACGCACGCGAACTTTGTTGGATGGTCAAGAAATCCCCCAAATCGGGTTCCGCCATTGTGCAGGAACATCCGGAAGACGCCCCTTTAGGTTGGAAAGAAACCCAGGAAGCGTTGGCAGCGGCTGCAGGTTTGTCGCTTCTCTTAGTCAACGGGCGACAACCGCCGGCCATTGCAGTGTCGAATAACAATTCGATTTGCGAGGCATTCCAATCGTCCCCCGATTACGTGAAGTTGTGTGATCCATATTGCGGCGAGGCACACAAGCGAGCGATGAGCGCGGGTACGATGGTCCAATACAAGTGCCACGCAGGTCTTCAATGCTTTACTCAGCCCGTAGAGATTGGGAGTAAGCGCAACCTTGCAGTAATTGGCGGTCGCGCGTTTGTTAAAAGTGCGGATTACCAGAACCTGGTTGAGCGGTTACGCAGTGGAGATTTGCAAGAGCTTGGGTCAACGGACGTCTTTAAGAACATCGTTTTTGCCGAGACTGAACGATTGCATCATCTTTCCGAGCGTGTGAACCGAGCCGCAGGCAAGGTCACAGCAGCATCGTCGAATGGGACCAATCAGGCTAATTCGCAGAAGGCTACTGCCGGGGTTAAAGCAAAACCCGAGATTGCCGTTGATAGACATGATCAATTGGAGCAGGAAGTCGCGCGCTTGCGAAGCGAACTCGAATACCGATCACGGTTCGCTGATTCGTTACAACATTTTCTTGAGCGCATAAGTTCAGATAACCCAGCCAAAACCTACGAATCAATCCTCACCAATTCCAGAGAGCTGATGCAATCGGAACGTGCATCGCTCATGGTGTTTGATGAGACGGCCAATCAACTGATCGTTAAGGCAGCCGTAGGATTTGCCACCGACCCAACTTCAGTCGGACGCCTGCAGATGGGTGAGGGGATCTCAGGTGAGGTGTTACAGACGGGCAAAGCTCTGATGGTTCGGGACCTCGATACTGAAGGACTCACTGCCGCTCCGGCTGAACGAATGTACAAGACGAAATCATTCATCAGTTATCCAATAATAATCGGGGGCAGAAAGATTGGGGTCCTCAATGTAACGGATAAATCTGATGGCAGCTCTTACGATCAGGTTGACCTTAGCTTGTTGGAGATCATCGGGCCACAGGTAGCAGTGGCGTTGGAGCGTGCCGAGTGGCAGGAACGTGCGACAGAGTTCCAGCTGATGTCGATTACAGATCCGCTCACAGCCCTGCCCAACAGGCGTTACCTCCAGGAGCGTCTAACTGAAGAGCTGAATCGATCGAAGCGCTACAACTACGCGATGAGCTTCCTCATGATCGACATCGACGATTTCAAGGCGTACAACGACAACAACGGACATCAGGCTGGTGATCTTGCGTTGCAGATTACGGCGCACTGCTTGAAGGCGACGTTGCGCTCGGCCGACGTCCCGGCGAGATATGGCGGCGAAGAATTTTGTATCCTGTTACCCCAAACCTCCGTCGACGAAGCTGGCGCGATTGCCGATCGCATCCGGCGTCGCGTCGCTACGACCCATTATCCCCACGGAAAGTCGCAACCGTTGGGACGCGTAAGTGTCAGCGTTGGCGTCTCGACGTTCTCTGAAATCGTGAACACTGCGGAAACAGTTGTTGCCGCAGCCGATCGTGCTCTGTACCAGGCGAAGAGCCAGGGTAAGAATCGCACGGTCTTCTATCGCGATTAGCTCAGAACACCGAAAACCATGAACGGTTCAAGCTCCAGCGGAAGAATTCGCCGCGTTCTCGGGCGCGTAGCCCGCCAGGAGTTTGTCGGTCGCGCCGAGGAGTTGCAGCGAGTTGTCTCACAGGCATCACGCGAGAACCAGGGGCGCGGATTGTTGCTGTTGATGGAGCCGTCGGCCGGTGTTTCGGAACTGCTTCGACAAGCTTACGATGAAGTCTTCAACCAGCGCTCCGATGTTATTCCGATCTATTTCGCATTTACGCGAACCGAGACAACGGCAGTTAGTGCCGCAATCGAATTTCTAAATGCGTTCCTGCAACAATACATCGCTTATCGGAGAGATGAGCCATCGCTATGCCATGCAGCGCTCACCTTGCACGATCTACTTGAACTAACCCCTCCAGCTGATTTTGAATGGGTCCAACAACTCGTAGAAGCTTACGAACGGCAGAGATTCAGTAACGATGACAAAGCGCTAGTCCGTTTTTGTCTGAGTGCGCCGCAGAGAATTCCGGCGAAATCCGGGCGCGCGTTTGTGATGCTTGATGGTGCTCAGCTTGCGGAAAACCTAAATGGAACGGTTGTTCTCGGCACAGAAATTCTGCGCGTGTTTGGTCGGGCGACAGTCTCATATGTTCTCGCCGGCTTACGTAGACAGATCCTCAGGTCAGCCTACAATGCCAAGCTTGACTTTGAAACGCTGGATGTGCTGCGACTTGAACAACTGAGCGTTGAAGAAGCGCGAATGTTGGTAGAGCATCTGGCGCGACGGCAACAGGTTTCTACTAGCGAGGAAGCGCGCGACCTATTAGTTCAACAGTTCAACTGTAGTCCATTCTTTATTACTACATTCCTTCATGCAGCCCGCGAGAAAAATACGGCTTTAACTTCTTATCTCGATTGTGAACGTCTATACATCGATGAGCTGCTCGGCGGGCGACTGCAAAATCATTTTGCTGATTTGCTCGAGGAGGCAGCGCCGGCAGCCGACACTCGCTTAAACCTGATTCGTTTGTTGTGGGAATCACTTGCTTCCGAACAGCGTGCTGCATCATTTGAAGCATGTCGTCGACGGTTGCACATCAGGGGCGACGAACTCGAAAACATCCTGCACCATCTACATATACAAGAGTTCGTAAACTGGGACGGTAATTACATTGAGTTCGCTGATGGACCACAAGCGTGGAAAGATTACTTGAAAACCCGCTACCGTTTGAATGTCCTCAACGACGCGCGAGCTCTCGTTGTTACTGACACGTTAACTGATTCCCTAAAGCGCGCGCCGCACACCATGGCCCGCCAGTACAAGCGGGTCGCGCGATACGAGTTGCGTGAACTGCTGGCCCAATTTGATGGACAACGTCTGCCCGCAATCCTTTTCGACTATTCACGTTTCAGCGCTAGACTGAAAGGTGCCACTCAGGAAGAAACCGCGACAGTATTAGAGGCAGAGACAGCGCTAATCTCGTTACCGCAAGTTGTTCACGTAGCCAGCGCCATATCCTTCGATCCAGAGTTGCGACAGGTGGTCGACGAAAACCGGTGCATGGTCGCGCACACGTTCGAGGAGGGCGTGTACACCGATGCTCGGGAAGTTGTGTGGCTCGTGGCCGATATCGAAGCCAAATTAGAGGTTGATCCGGAACTGGCCGAGCTCTGGTGCGAACGGCTGGAACGCCTGGCTGGCCGGGCGGGGTTTAGACGGCATCAGATCTGGCTGCTATCGAACGAAGGGTTTACTGATGAGGCCGGATCACGGTTGGCACGGCGAGGCGCCTTTAGCTCGAGTCGCCCGCAAGTTGAGCTACTGCTCGACCGTATAGGCGCTCAGGCTGCCCGGCCCATGGGACCAATGGGTCCAGCGGATGAGTTCCTCGTGGTTGTGCCCATGGGAGAGGACAACGAACTACTGGCCGCTAATACGGTCGAACAAATCGCGCGTCGTCTAGACTTTCGGCCCGAGGCTATCAACCAGATCAAGACGGCCATTGTAGAAGCGTGTATTAATGCCTCCGAGCACAGCTTCAGCCCCGATAGAAAAATTTATCAGCGCTTTCGCGTCGAAAGTGATAGATTAGTCGTCACCATCTCGAGCCGCGGCGTTGTGCCAACTAACATCAGCGGTGGCGCAAACAATCAAAACCATGAAGCGGCTGACCTTGCGGAAGAACGGCGCGGATGGGGCCTGAAGCTAATCAGGTCGTTAATGGATGAGGTCGAATTCGAGCGAGTAGACGATGGCACTCGCCTTCGAATGACAAAGTATCTACGCGGTAGTTCTACCTAACCCCTTGCTTTTTTATCCTGAACTCATTCGAAGCGGAGGGAGCTCTCGAATGGAAACGAGCAGCATTGCCATCCGGTCGCACTGTGTTGGCACCACCGCGGTTGTTTACGCGAGCGACTACCTCAATAAACTGACAGGCGAAAAGATCGAACGTGAATGCCGTCGCCAACTCGACGCTGGCTGTCATGCGCTTGTTATCGACTTTAGCGATACCGAACTGGTTAACAGCATCGGCATCTCGATCCTTCTGGGCATAATCGGTCTGGCTGAGAAGCACGGCGCGAAAATCGTGTTCTCAGATGTAAACAATCAAACCGTCGCGCTCTTCGACATGCTTGGGCTGACCAGACATGTGGTCCTGGCAAAAGACGAGAAAGAAGCTCTGTCTGGACTTTCTGTTTTGCCGGCTCTCCCGACAGTTCACTAGTTACCATCACAGATGGACCAATCGAATCAGCAACTGATCCACACCTTCGGCGCGCTCGCTGATCTGGGCCAGGAGGTTGCTAATACCGGCGACTTCAATGAAATGGTCCAGACGTCAATGCATTTACTCCTGGGAACGTTGGCGTTGCGGCGGGGTGCGGTCGTTGAATGCTCTTCCAACGACTCACTAAGTTGTGTCGCGATCTGGGGCCTGGAAAAGGACGCTATATCTGACTTCCAGATTCGGGAAGAAGAGAAAGATCCACTGCTAAGCGCCGGCCTATCTTCGTTACTTGTCAAGAACGCGAACGACACAGGTTTCATCGCCCGCTACCGCAGCGTGCTGGAAACAAGTGGTATCGAGATTGTAATACCTATGACCGTTCGCGGAGCGTTGACAGGTTTTGTGTTGCTCGGGGATAAAGCGAGTGGTGACGACTTTACTCCAGAGGACTTCGAGATTGTCCGCGCGATGGCGCGGCATATAGGTGTTGGGATTCACACTCACCAGCTGCTTGATCAAGTTGCGCAGCGGGCTGAAGAGAACCGTCGTTTGTATGAGGAGTTGCGGGCAATATACCGCGATACTGTGAGAGCGTTCGCTGCGGCGATCGATATCAAAGACAAATACACACAGGGCCATTCAGAACGCGTTGGTAAGTACAGCGAAATTATTGCGCGGGAGATGGGTTGGAGCGAAGAGGAAGTCGAGGGCATTCAAATCGCGGGGTATCTGCACGATGTAGGTAAGCTCGTTGTGGATCGCGACATTATCAATGCGCCGTATCACATCAATGCGAAGACGTCGAGTGAGCTTAGCCGCCATCCATCTGCGGGCTACGAAATACTCGCGCCAATCAATCATCCGTACGCAGATATTCCGCTGATGGCGAAATATCACCATGAGCGGCTGGATGGACGTGGCTATCCGGATGGGCTCGTCGACGAGCAGATCCCGCTTGGGGCGAAGATCGTGTCGTTGGCTGATTCGTTCGACGCGATGACCACAGATCGGCCGTACCGGCGACGGCGATCATTCGAGGATGTTGTAAGAGATCTTCGTCAGAACAGCGGGACGCAATTTGATCCGAGTGTCGTAGCAGCGTTTGCGCGTGCGATATTGAAAGAAGTGACCGGCGAAACAAAGGAACGCCGGATCATTAAAATCCTTGGAAAGGGCTACCTCGAGGACGAACAAGTACCAACGCTTCTAAAAGAACTCATCGCCGAGTTACGAACCTCAAAACCAACAACGGCTGCGGCGCAGAATTAATGGAGAATCTGCTGGTGATCTACTTCGGCTGGATACGCAAAACAAAGTTACAGATTCCGATCTTTTGATCGGGAGCGATCTCTGTTGCTTCTTCCCGCGGCAACTCACGGCCAGCCACCAGGGTCGGATTTCGCCCCTTCGCCACTAGCCAGAATCGACCTTCATTATCCCGTGACAACAGCGCATGGACGCGGCTCACTTCAGGATCACCTTTGATCGGGAGATCGACCGACACGCTTCGCGACCCGCGGCCAATAGATATTTCGGGCTTCATTACGGGAACCACTGCCTCACGAACACCTTCACGCCAAACCTCAATTGAATAGAGCGGCGCTGCTTTGGGCCGCACAACCGTCTGTTCACTCTCGACGCTTTCAGCCGTCTCGCGAATCGTCTCGTTCGGATTGAAAGTTGTTGACGCTCGACTTGGATCGGCGCGCGGCGTCACCATCGTGTGCCCGCTTTCCGTCTCATCCCAAACGGGCTGGACGCGAAATTGTCCTTTCTCGAGCGTCCCGTCCACTCGTAACTCCACAGCAAAGGACTTCACGGCCAGCTGCGTCGAGCCACTCAGTTCGCGTGCTCTCTCAGAGAGAACATGAAAGAGACCTTGTTCGAGGCCGCGTCGTTTGTCGCCTTGCCAGTCTTTGTCATCGTCGGCACTCAAGTAGACGATGTATTCGCGAGGGATATATGTTGGACCGCCGGGAGGCGTGAACATCTCGCGCTGCATAGCTGCTTCCACTTCGCGCGCAATCTTTACGAGAAACTCTTCCCATACCCGACGAGGCTTGGCGTGCTCATCAGCTGCTTCCAGCAGATCCTCGCCGGTCTCGCCATCAATCCATTTTCTTATCGACTCAAGCAGCCCCAAAACAAAATCTCCTGTTCGGCACCTGATTCAACGTCATTCAAATTTTACGAATCGCTTGTTGAGCCAGCCCCGGTCAGACGAGTAAGGATCCGACTTCGGACGTCCGTGTTCAAGTACTTGAACTTCGTACCAGTTGTTGTTCTCACTGATGACTTTCACTTTGGAGCCAAGTTCCGCCAGTCCGATCTCAGGTCTGGCGGTACTGGCGTCCGGCCGCAACTTTACGTCGGTCGTTGTAACACCTTCTCGACCGACGATGAAAGTCTGCCCGATCTGCGGGATTGTCGATAGCGGATTCCAACGAGATGTCACGTACTTGTGCGTTGCGAGTAACATTCCAGAAAACGCGAGAATCAAACCGACCGCAACCAAGGCGCGCTTACCACGGCTAGCCGGCAGCACCGACTGAATCTCCGGTTCCTTAGGTTTGGCTTGTCTTCGACTTAACAAAAACCTGCGGCGCCTCCGAAGTTGTTGCCGCTCTTCGGGGGTAACCGGTACTACTATCCGAGGACGCGGCTGCGCCTGTGTTTCCAAGCGGGCGGAACTATTTGTTTCGGGTGCGAATTGCGCTGTGGGCGGTGCTGCTTGCGTGAGCACTTCTTGCGCCACGACAAGATCTTCGCTTGGTTTTCGGCGCTGCTCAACAACCTCTGCTAAGGTAGGCAACCGAATTGTCGGCGGCAGACTTGCCTCGTAAAGATCGTCCCAAAAGTGTTCTACAGTTTGGTATCGCTGATCAGGTCGATTCTGAGTAGCCTTTTTCAAAACCCGTAAAACCGCATCCGCCCATGGTTGTTGGGCAACCGGCGCCGGTAATTCCGTGATGGTGTGTTGTGCAAACCGTCGTGGTGATTCACCAGCGAGGAGCGTGTAGGTTGTCTTAGCCAGCGAATAGATGTCCGCCGCCGGCGTCAGATGGTCCCGGGACGAAGCGATTGCCGCGATATCCAATTGACCTGTATGAACCAGTGGGTTGTGCTCCGGCGCCGAATAAATGTTCGTACCAACTCGAGTGATCGCCCCGTCGTGTGCATCCAGACGAGCTACTCCGAAATCAGCGATCTTCACAATCTGCTGATCGGCGGTAAGTAATAGGTTCTGCGGTTTGATATCTCGGTGAATCACGCCGCACTTGTGGGCATGTGCTAATCCAGAGCACACCTGCTCGAGATAGGAGCGCGCCCTTTCAATCGACAGAGGGCGAGCACGCGTCAGGCGGCCCATGTCGCCGCCCGGCAAATACTCGAGCACAATGTAATGAAACGTTGTGCCGGCGAGATCGATGGCGGTGCCGTGTCCGAGACGATTGATGACGTGGGCGTGGCGCACGCGGTCTAGTGCAACTGCTTCGTTTTGAAAATTCGTAACGAGCGTTCGTTCAAGTTCTGCGTCTGGCGTGTCCTGCAGATTTAGATTTAGCGCTTTGATAACGACTGTTCGGGGTGCTCCCTGCGGCGCAGCATTGTCGTTGGCCACATATATTTCGGCGTAGCTGCCACGTCCGAGACACTCCAAAATGTCGTAGCGGCCGTCGAGTCTGCTTTGCTGAAGCTTTAGTTCTGACATTCTTCAACCCTGACTGGCATCAATTCTCTTAGATGCGCGCCAGGCCAATCGGGAACGAATCTAAGGGGAACCTGACGCGCCAGGAGGCTTCATCGCTTCGTCGTAATGAAGTAGCGCCTTCTGTCGGCCCGCTTGCGTCTTCAGGCTTGCCGCGGCAAGACCGAGAGCTGCTTCCTTCTTGATTGTTCCAAACGTACCGGATTCGCCGGCACCGGCTCTCGTGATGGCGGCTTCAAACGCTCGGTACGCCTCATCCGGGTTTCCCGTCAACAGGTTGGCGCGACCATACAAATACAAGAACTCCGGGTTGGGAGAGTCCAGGGCACTCTGGACACCGGAACCTACGAGCTCTTTCGGAATCTGTGTGTTTAGCCAGTTGTGCGGGTCTCGATCTACTTCGCGGCGACTACGCTCAAAGGTCAGAATTGGATCTTCGGGTATAGGAGTGGGGGAGGGAAGCGGCGTCGGCTTGTTGTTCATCGCTGCGAGAAAGGGCACTCGTTCGTGATAACGAGCACCCGCGTAAAACGCAGCCCCAACGAGCAGCAACACGAATAGCAAGCCGAAGAATTTTCCAATACCCGTTGATTTGCTTGGAGGGGTTCCAACAACCACGGGTCTATTCGTTTCGACGGCGGCGCCGTCTGCGCTCGGAGCAGGAAAGGCGATGCGCGAAGCAGGAATAAAGGCCGGCGCAGTGGCTTGAGGCTCGGGCTGCAAGTGATCCGGCGATATCGTTGACTCAAATTCTTCAGTTCGAGCTTCAATGGGCACCCGCTTTCCTGCACGCACGACGACCACTGTTAGGTTGTCTTCAGCGCCACGCTCATAGCATCTGCGTTTAAGTTCGGCGCAGGTTGACTCGAGATCATCGTTTACGATGAGCAACTGCCGAATTTCGTTATCTGACACATGCCGCGTGATGCCGTCAGTGCATAACAGGAACTCCGTCCCTTCTTCGACGTCCATTGTCTTCATGTCGACTTCAACAGTGTCCTCAGCGCCAAGTGCTCGACTGATTACGTTCTTACTCGGATGATTGGCAGCCTGTTCGGCGGTCATCCTTCCAGCGCGAACCTCCTCTTCAACGACCGAGTGATCTTCTGTTTCGCGGTGGAGTTTGCCGTCAGGCGTTAGACGATAGAGTCGTGAATCACCGACGTGCCCAAAGGTAGCCACGTTCCCGTCCAGATGAAGGGCTACGATAGTCGTCGCCATCATAGAAAACTTTGCGTGCTCCTGGGCCATCTGGTGAATCGAAGCGTTGGCACGTTGAATGGCCAGTTCCATCAGGTCTTCGACGTCTGCGCCGTCCTCTTGATGACGGAATGCTTCGTCTAGCACCTCGATTGCCGTTTGTGAGGCTACTTCACCCGCTTCAGCGCCTCCCACCCCGTCAGCCACGGCGAAGATGGATCGATCGACGTCAGCGAGAAAAGAATCCTCGTTGAGAGGTCGTCGCTCATTAAGACCGCGATCAGAAAGGGCAGAAGCTCGAATGGTGAAGGCTTTTGCGTTATCGCTCATTCCACTGCCTCCAGCTTTAGGGGAGTTACATTTTTCGTCGGCGCGCGCTCGGCAATCACTCGATCACGAGCGTTGCGATTTGAGAAGGCCATTAACATTCCGAGCATTGCAAAGCTCGTGATCAGACTAAACCCTCCATGGCTGACAAACGGCAGCGTGATTCCTGTCATTGGCAGCGCCCGCAGAATACCACCCACGTTCACCAACGCTTGAAACCCAACGAATGCAGTTAGACCAGCTGCACAAAGCTTTGTAAACATATCACGCGCTTCGAGCGAAGTGCGAACACCCGCAATCACAAATATGACTACGGCAAGCATCACAACAGCGCCTCCGGCCAAGCCGGTTTCCTCGGCAACAGCGGCGTATACATAATCGGAATCGGCAATGGGGATGACTTCCGGATACCCGAGCCCGAATCCGCGCCCGGTGTCGCGGCCCGACGCAATTCCGAAAACAGCTTGCGCCGGTTGAAACGCTAGCTTGTCGAACCAGATGTCTACATTTACAGACTTTTGCATCGCTGGCGACAGCTCAGCGAGTTCGCGTAACTTGGGATTCTCATTCAGCGCCTCTTCATAATCCTTTTTCCACCAGGAGACTTCGGGCGACGGCGGATCGAATCCGTCCAGCCACAGGTGAAAGCGCTGTTGAATTCGTGAAGGAAGGGCTGTCCCGATCGGTCGTGCAATGGTTGGGAGGAGAGGAACCTTCTCCTGCACATCACGCGGCAATGCCCCTACAACAAGGATGCTGATAACCAGCAGTACTGAACCAACGAACAGTAGCAACTGAGGCCAGCGCCGAACCGCAACCAGGTAAAGCGTCGTGTATGCGCCACTGAAGATCAGCATTTGGCCAAAATCTTTGAGCGCAAAAAACGGAACAAAGGGAAGTGCCGCCATTACCAGCAGCGGCACGATATCGCGCGCCCTCGGGACTCCCCAATATGTTTCCGCGAGATCCTTGTAACGTGCAGTAAGTATGCCGGCGAAGCCGACAAGAAACGGAATCTTTGAGGGCTCCCAGGGAGTCATATTGCCGAGCGCTTTACCAGCACTTGAAGTAACCACGGCAATTGAAAGTGGCAATAGTGTCAGCAGAACAATAATGAAGCTATTGCGTTGTAGCCAAAGCAGGAACCCGTCACGTACGCAAAAAGAGTAGGCAAGGGCAAAAGCCAAAAAGGAAAAAATCGGGATCCAGGTGGATCCTGAAGTGATTGCGTTCCAGAGTGAATACGTCGATTCTTTGCGGGGCAGCTTGTCGATGTCGATAGGTTGCGCCGGCGTTGGCGGCAAGCCCATCATCTGCTTCTTCAGCGGCTCATAGTTCTCCATGATGTACCGCATCCTCAGCGCCTGCATTTTTTCTTCGCGAGCAGCAGAC
Organism: Pyrinomonadaceae bacterium; assembly: GCA_036559885.1. Lineage (GTDB taxonomy): Bacteria > Acidobacteriota > Blastocatellia > Pyrinomonadales > Pyrinomonadaceae > PSRF01. The sequence continues at coordinate 11,855 of DATBSH010000320.1, read as the reverse complement.
TTGTTGCGCGCGTTGTATTCGGGGTCACTGTACAAGCGATACTGAATCAGCATACCGAAGGCAAACAGCAATATCGCAGTTGTATAGAGGACCCAATTGCCGCCGAAACGCATTTGCCTGGAGAGCCAGAGTGCTAACACGATTAGAGGTAGAAACATCAGCAGATCACGCACCCCACCAATAACTGGAGTTTCATATCCGCGCAGCAGTCCCGCGCGATGCACTGCGATGTATCCTGCAATCTCCAGCGCAAGTATCATCAGGATGATTATTAAATGTGATGATGCTCTATTCTTCACGCTCTTCTGACTAACATCCTCTCCGCGTCTCCTTGTCCCCGCGTCCCCGTGTGTCCCGGTTTTCGCATCACCTCTGCCTCGGTCTTGTGGCAGTCGGCGGCTGCGGTGGCGTACGTGGAGCGTTGAAATAGCCAAGATCTCGCGCCTTCATCACAAGAGCAGCTGCGATTGGTGCGGCTGATTTAGAACCATACCCTCCGCCCTCTACAATCACCGCGATCGCTATTTGCGGACGCTCAAGCGGAGCAATGCAAAGGAACCACCCGTCAATCCTCGGATGCTCATCGTCCATTACAACCTCATCGTATTCTCGAATGATATTTCCGCGGTTGTCTTTTTCGACTCTGTGTCGCGTCACCGGTTCCCCTGTTTTTGGGTTATAAAGCGGAACGACTTTCTGAGCAGTTCCCGTTTTGCCGCCGGTGTTAATACCGGCGGCCTTCACCGGTGCAAAAACACCTCTCGCAGTACCACTTGGTCCACCTGTTACGAGACCCATGATTGATCGTAGTATTGCGCCGGTCTGCGGTGTAACTACTTGTTTGAAGATCTGTGGAGCAAGGTTGAACTCAATCTTTGGTTTCATCAACCGACCTTCCATGTTGCCGATCGTCGACGCCGCGAGCGCCATTTGAAATGGAGTCATTTGGCCTGCGTAACCTTGTCCATAACCCATCAAAGCCAGATCGTATCGAGTAACCTGCTTGCCGGTAACAATAGTTGCTTCTCTGGGAGCCAACGCCTTCCTGACTGCTTCGGTACTCCCGTTCCAGATTTCAGGTTGCTTTCGCCCTCTTAAAGCCTCGCTTGGCGTGTCGTATGCCCCAATGCCCAGTAACTCAGCGGCGCGTTTCAATCTTTCAGGCCCAAGCTTGACGCCCATTTGCGCAAAATACTGGTTACAGGAAACTTCATAGGCAGTCTCGATACCGATATGCCCGTGCACTTCGCCTGGCCCACCGTCGTCGAAGATTACGTTTGCGCCTGGTGCCGCATAGTAGCCGCTGCCGCTGCACGTGAACTCTGTATCTTGCTCGCCCGCGAGAAAAGCCGCAGTCATCGTCACCGTTTTGAAAGTCGAGCCTGGGATGTAATAGGCACCAAGGGCACGACTGACGAGTGGCTTGTCACGTTCATTGGCCTCCAAACGAATCCATGTAGCTTCGTCTTCCACTTCTTTCAGGCTGTACGAGGGTTCGCTGTATAAAGCCAGGACTTCACCACTCTGAGGGTTGAGCATTACTACTGCCCCATGTTTGCCCTTCAATAGATCGACAGCCGCTTGTTGCAGATAACGATCAATTGTCAGGCGCACATCCTGATTGCCTTTGAATTGAACTGCTCTGCCTCTAACAATGTCGAGAGCCTCAGGCAGGGCGCCGCTTTGAACGCCGAAGAGCGCCCGTTCTAATCCCGGGTCGCCACGATCCGAACCAAAGATGTGGGCCATCGCCTTATCCATCGGATATTCGCGATGAATATCCCCGTTGGAGTCACGTCGATAGTAAGCAAGGGGTTGGTCCAGACGCCCACTCCGATCGAGCACCCAGCCACGGAGTGTAGATTCCGACAATCGTCGAACACGCAAATCTTTGTAGCTCAACTGCTGGAACTTCTCGTTCTTCTCGGCTGCGTATTGCGCCCAGTAAACATGGAAACCGAAAACACCTATCACGAGTAACATGAACAGCCAGCGTAAAGCGCGTAGGCCTCGATTTGTGGACGTTGAGCCCAGACGTTTTCGCACATCTTTGGGAAGGTCGCCCACGATCTCAGTAGCGCCGATGGGTCGTTTACGATTACGAAGCAGACTGAACATGAGCAGCAGTACGACAAGACCGAGGCCGCCGACATAGATCAATGTGAACAGCGCCGGCATTTTCTCGGGCACGTTAGGGAGTGGCGTGGGTGTCGGTGTTTGTAAGAGAAGTAGAGTTGAAAGAAGCGGGGTCATATCGACGTCTATTCACTCTTGCGCAGCCTTACTTCGATATCTCCGAATCCGAGAACGTCGCCTTCATCGACTTGCCGCGATTCACCATAAGCAATGCGACGGCCATTGATGTACGTTCCGTTAGTCGATCCAGTATCGGCAACAAGAATCGTGCCTTCCGACGTCATCAGGAGGGCGGCGTGAATCTTGGAAACGCTCGCATCATTTAAGGTCAGTTCGTTGTCAGAAGCACGTCCGACATTAAGTCGCTTTCCGCCCGGCTTAAAGATCAACGGAATCTCGCGCGAACCATTGGGTAAGCTAATGCGCGCTTTCACTTCGATATCCGGCATCGGCGGTGCTACCGAAGGTGGAGTCGGAACGCCCTCGGTTCGAGCGCGCTTCTCCAAGTCTTCGCGTCTTAACTGCTCTTCGAATTCGCCAAAACTTGGATCCACGGAAATGCCGCTGGTAAAAATGTCGGCTTCTGCATCGACACTCACGGGAGCAAGCGTGCGATAACGGTGGTCGTTGATGTGATCGATTGCCGCGGCCAGTATTTCGTTTTTCAGATCGTTTAGTATTTCCGGTGGCGCCTCTGAATGAGTGCCCCACTCCACTTTTAGCAGAAAGTGATGAGGCGCTATTTTCCCTTTACCCTCATCGCGCACCCGTTCATCAATCAAGCGCTTCATTCGCTCAATCAGTTTCGATGTCGTCAATCCCATCTTTGGGTCGACGGTACGGCCGAACTTGCGGTCCACGACGTCGCCCATGCTTTCAAGGACGCGTCGGAGTAAACGTTCGGGAAGAGCTTCTTCGCGCCGCTTTTTCTCGGGCTTTGCGTCAGCGCCTTTTGAATCTCCTGGTTCGACCATAAAGCTCAATACGAGTTTCGACTTAGAGAGTTCTTTCTCAGCGTCATGCTAAAAACGCAGTCTTTCGGTCTGACTGCGCGGAAGAGGGTAAAATTGCTGGCTCGCCGATATTCTAGCGTACTTAGAAACAAAGTCGTAACAGTTATCTGGGGACTTTTGCGATGAGCACGATGTTAGGATAAACAGATACGCGAAGCCCGACCGGTCACCCCCCACCTGACCGCGCGATAGATGCGAGGGACGGGGTAAACAAAAATGGAAAAGCGAAAGTTAGCGGTAATCGAACAATACATCTTCGACGTCTTCCGTCAGCGAGCGGCGGCGGATCTGCTGGCAAAGGAGATCTTCGACAGCACAATCGAATTCAGTAACGCAGATCTTGTTCGGGCCTTTGAAGATCTCGAGAAGAAATGGAGACTACTGGTTCGACACACGACAGAAGGAAATGACTGGGTAACTCTAACAGCGGATGGAACTCAATACGCTGGAGTTGAGGCAGCTCCACGTGCTGAGGCAGCCTTTCCGCATCCACCGAGGAGCAGCCCGCGACTAAATAAATGAAAGCAACCTTTGAAACCGCCTGGGGATACCAGGGTGATAACATGAACCTACCTGTCGCGAACGTGGATGACGCCGTTCCTTTCTACGAATCGATGATGGGTTTTCAACTGGTATCGCGCAGCAAGTCACCTCACGGGTCAGCGGTCTTAGGTAGAGATGGGATTCAAATCCGCCTCGCAGAAAACGGTGGCGATTCCAGTCAGGACGGATGCTTCTTCAAAGTTGATGACGTTGAGGCAGCATTTGCAGAGTTCAAAGCTAATGGGCTTGGAAAAGGAGCGTCTGAGTCATTCTCCATTCAAGATAATGGCGACTCGCGCTATAAAGTTTTCTTCGTGGTCGCTCCTGATGGCCTCTGCTACTGCATCGGCGAACTGCTGCCATCCGAATAATGCTTTGTTTAACTCGGTGAGCACAGAAACTGTGGATTACGGACGAACAACGTAGCATGTCGGCCGCAGTGAACGTCACGTCGCAGTGTTATGGCCGATCGCGATCGCACTCAACCACAGAACGGGAGCGAAGCGACCGATTTCAACCCGCGTTGAGAGTATCGTTAGTTGAAATCGGTCGCTTCGCTCCCGTTCTGTGGTTGAGTGTACTTAGGAGTTCTTCGGCTACCTAAGCAACATCATGATGTTGAGTGGCCTGACCCTGACCGTGGTTTCAGGCTCGCTGTCTTTCTTGTTCAATGCCCTAGCAGTTTGGCAACGGTCCTATCGCGTTGAGTCTTGACCATTTGCTACCGCAAACGGTACTGAATCCAGACCGGGTTCCATCGTGTTATCGCGCACGATACTCAATTGATCCCCTTTCATGACTGCGCCTAAAGAATGCGTGATCTGTAAACTCCTCACGGGTGAACTTGAAGTGAGCATGGTTCATCAAGATGAGGTGTGCTCGGCGTTTATGGATATTCAACCGGTCAACCGCGGTCACGTGCTGGTAGTTCCGAACAGACATACGGCAGAGGTGGCGGGGCTAAAGGAAAAGGAAAGCGCCCGGATGCTCGTTGTGGCCCACCAGCTTACGCGCGCTCTAAGGAAGAGTGGTTTGAGATGCGAGGGCGTTAACTTCTTTCTTGCCGACGGCGAAGCCGCCGGACAGGAAGTTTTTCACGTACATCTGCACATATTCCCGAGGTTCAAAGGCGATGGGTTTAGATTGGTTCTACCTCCGGGTTATAAACGCCGGCCCAGTCGCAACGAACTCGATGCAACCGCAGCGATGATCAAGAAGGCGATCGAATAACGAAAGCAGCTCCACAGATTTCCAGCGATTACACAGATTAGATCTGATTTAGCTGGTCGACCTTGTAGACTTCCTCGCTAAAGCAAGAGTAGCTGATTCACTAGACGTTGCTCTCTAAATTCTTAATCTGTGTAATCGGTGGAAATCTGTGGATCTGCTTTAACGGACATTTATTCCCAAAGATGAAGAAGCTCGATCTCCGACAGCTCTTTGAGCCTCAGAATCGGGGGATTCTACTGGACCTCGTCGTCTTCGTCCTCAATATCACCCTAATGATCTTCCTGACACGTTTGTCGAAGGACCTCGTTAATCAGGCTGAAGAAGACGTTCAGGCCAAGACGGTGGTAGGTCTTTTCTTTGCCGGTCTGTTCCTCCTCCAGCCAATCGGTCCTGTACTAAAGCGCTGGTCCTTTCATCATGAGGACAAAGCTGACGCGAATCCCGCTGTGGGGTGTCTGATTTTCTGGTTCATGTTTTGTTACCTCGTGATGATGCTGCTGGTCGCAAGTACAGCGACGATCATATTGACCGACGTGGTGTTCGAACCGGGACCGACGAGCTCAGACGTCGGAACCATACTTATTCTGCTCGGTTTCTTTTGGTCCATCATTAACGCGGTATTGATTTACCGGTATTTCGTTACACCGAAAAGGCCGCCTAAGTGGAAGTTTCTCACTACTCACAAGGCCGCTATACTCGGCGACTTATGCATGTTCCTCAACGTGATTTGTCTGCAAATCCTTTGGAACAATCTAACCTCTGCCGAGTCGTTCTGGCAGAACATGCTAAGCACTCCACTTGGTCGACCAGGCAGCTTCACTGACGTCTTCGGAAGATTTATTGTCATTGGCACGCTGGCGCTGCTGGTCTATTTTCCAGGCCGCATTTTCTATCTCGTCCAGGATCGAGGAAGAAAAATTGTGTGGTTCACGATGTTGCTTGCTAACTTGCCCTTGCTGCTGAGGGCGGTGTTTTCTGCACCACGATGACGTCGACATTTAAAGAAAAGCGAAAGAACCGAGAGCGCCGAATCGAGCGGATTAGGCAGCGTTTGTCGAAGAAGAGCACGCCTCGATTAGTAATGACAGTAATTCTCTTCGCTACTGCTCTGTCCGGTTTGTTAACCTCTTTTATCTTACTTGGGTCCGGCATGTCCCAAATGTGGGTGCGATATCCCATCTCAATTTTGATCGCCTACTTGGCATTTCTCGGTCAGCTAGCAATTTGGTTATGGCTTCACGGCAGGTCGCTCAACGTTGACTCGGATGTTATTGACTTGGTTGCTGACATCATTCCAACAGACATTCACCCGCGTGAGAAACCTGTTTCTGGATTTGGCGGTGATGCAGATTTTGGCGGAGGTGGAAGTGGTGGCGATGACTGGACCAGCAATGTTTCACCCGCGCCGTCCCCGCCAAGTGGAAACTCAACTACGTCCCTCATAGGGTTCGATTTCGACTTGGGCGATGAAGGATGTCTAGTTGTGATAGCAATTGTCCTCGCAATCGCTGCGGTGATTGCCGGTCTAGTGGCTTCGTTTTACATAATCTACATTGCTCCCGCCTTATTGGCTGAGATTCTTGTTGACGGGGTGCTGGTGGTTAGCTTATATCGGCGCGTCAAGCGGATTGAGCAACGGCATTGGCTTCGCGCCGCCATTCGTCGAACAATATTGCCCGCAACTATTGTCCTTATTTTCTTCGGTGTCGCAGGTTATCTGCTTCAGCGAGCCGTGCCGGCTGCGCAAACTATCGGAGACGTTTGGACGCACCTCCGGAGCGGATAACAACTCACTTAGACGAGTCAAACGATGCTGGAACCGTCCGCCGGAACACCCGAAGAGACAAAGCAGAAGACAGCCGCCGCCTACAATGCTGCGTCTGACACGTATGAACATGAAGCGAATTCTTTCTGGAGTCGCTTCGGTCGTCGTACTGTAGAGAGGATCGGGTTAAAAGAAGGCGCGCGCGTACTCGATGTCTGTTGTGGCAGCGGAGCATCAGCCATTCCCGCAGCGGAAACGGTTGGTGAGCGTGGCTTTGTGCTCGGCATTGATCTCGCAGAAAACTTACTGAATCTTGCCACAAAGAAAGCGAACCAGAGGGCGTTAAGGAACGTTGAATTTCGCCAGGGCGATCTGCTTCAGTTAAATCTTGAGGCCGAGAGCTTCGACGCAGTAATCTGTGTCTTCGGTATCTTCTTTATACCCGACATGGAAGCGGCGATGAGAGAGCTCTGGCGCTTCGTGATGCCGAATGGAAAACTCGCGATTACGACTTGGGGCGCGCGCTTCTTCGAACCAGCGAGCACGGGTTTTTGGAACTCCATTCAGTCAGTACGGCCAGACCTTTATAAATCATTCAATCCCTGGTACAGGATTTCGGAACCAGCCGCTCTTGAAAAGCTGTTCGTTCGTGCGGAAATCCCGGGGTGCCAGATTGGCGCCGAAGCCGGAACTCAGCCGGTGCGTAAACCGGAAGACTGGTGGTCCATGGTGCTTGGCACAGGCTATCGCGGCACCGTGGAACAGCTCAGCGAGCGCGACTACGAAGTAGTTCGACTCAAGAATTTGGACTACATAAAGGACGCAGAGGTGCGGGCAGTTGAAGCTAACGTGTTGTACGCTGTAGCTGAGAAAACGAAACGGTGATATGCAGATGTTCTGTCCCGGATGCGGTTCCGAAAACGACGCTGAGAAGAAATACTGCCGTCAGTGTGGAAAACCGCTGTCGGCAGTCCGGGTCGCGCTTGATGGTCGAATAGATGAGGCCATCAAAGTGGTTAAAGGCGAAGAAGGAAACTTCCGCTATCGTCTGCGGATTGCGCTTGCTGTCTTTCTGATACTGGTATCGATCGCCACAATCTTTAGCGGCGGTTGGCTTGGTTTTTCAAATCTTCAAAGCGCGGCCGTCATTCTGATTATTATCCTCCTTTTATTTCTGCAGAGTGCGAGGAAATCCCATCGTGTTGCCCGTCTGTTGAATACACAAACGCAAGCCGTAGATTTGGGTTTGTCGCAAACCGATGCGGGTTCACCGCTCAATCCGTCGCCGAGCGCAGCTTCTGTCTCGACTTCGGATGCCTCAGTTACAGAACAAGACACGTTCAGGTTACATCGCTGAGGCACGTCTCTTGCTGATTTAGACATCGTTAATTGTGACTAATGCTCACTCACCGGGAGGCCCCATCATGGCAGAAAACCAAAGTAATAGTTTGACCGCGAAGTCAATCGGAATTCTTGTTGTGGTTGCGATTGTCACTGCTGTTGTCGTGACGCTCCTGCAAACATTGATTCTAGGTCGAGCCAATGTTGCCGTTACCGGTGGCGTTGTCGGCGCTCTGACTGTAGCTTTGTGGATGAATAGTCGGAAAAAGGGATCTTCATGACTGGTAGGACAGCCATTCCTGGCTGTCAGAGGAGACAGGCAAGAATGGCTGTCCTACTCACTGCTAATGGCTGTCAGAGGAGACAGGCAGGAATGCTTGTCCTACTCACTGCTAAGGGTTTGGAGCGCCTTCTGACGCAGAAACGCTTGCAATGGTAATAATGATCAACGGTTCCTTCGGAATCGGTAAGACGACGGTAGCGCGCCTGCTGCGGAGCGCCTTGCCCGGGAGTTTGATTTACGATCCGGAATGGTTTGGAATCGCTTTGATGCGTCTGGGAAAAGTGTTCAGAATCCGTCGCTGGGAAGCTGATGACTTTCAGAACATCCCGTTATGGCGAAGGTCTTTGTGTGCGGGGGTTCGACTTTTTGGCCGGTTCGCCTCGGGTCCGGTTATCGTGCCAATGACGTTTAGTTCACGCGAATATTTTGACGAGGTGTTGTCCGGCTTGCAAAACCAAGGTTCACAACCGCGCGTCTTTTGTCTTGCGGCAAGTTTAGAGACAATAGAGCGGCGCCTCGCAAGCCGCCTAAATCGATCGGAAAACGAAGGGAACTGGCTTGCGCGTCGAATCAGAGAATGTGTTGAGGCCCATCGCAACGCACACTTCGGTGAATCTGTAGCCACTGAGAACCGAACGGCACGCGATGTCGCTGATGAGATCCTAAACCGATTGCGTTGCTGAGCCAGGTGATTTTCGAAAGAGGGGGGAATATGGCGGAGCTTTTGCAGGAATACTCAACAAGGGTTGCTGGGCCCGATGGCACTGAATACATTGTGCGCAGCTACGGGGAAGAACGAGTTGATGGGACATGGGCCGGCTGGCTTGAATTCAGTCCAACGAGTGCATTTCGTGAAGTGCTACGGACTGGGCAGGAAACGTCACAGCCCAACAAAACGGCAATTGAATACTGGGCAACAGGGTTAGAGGCGATTTATTTCGAAGGGGCGTTAGAAAGAGCAAGAGAGGCGTAGACTTTAGGAAAGATCACGGCGAACAATAACAAGGATAGGATGAAGGATGAAAGCAGTTCAACGATACCCTTCATCCTTCATCCCTCATCCTTCATCCCTGCTTTAAACTGGAGCACAAAAATATGAGCGACCGCAAATATCGCCAACGCGGCTACATGGAAAACGATCGTGAGCCGCAACGACCAAAGTCGCAATCAAGGCCCCCGCAATCGAAGCCTCATGATCGTGAAGGTCCACGCTCGCCAAAGATGATGGCATTTGGCGAGAAGGTGAAGTGCGCCGCTTGCGGAGCACCGGCGCCACCTAACATCAACGTCAACAGCTCTTGCGCAAACTGCCGGGCTGAGCTCCACACGTGTCGTCAATGCACCTACTTTGATCCGAGTGCGCGCTTCGAATGTCGAAAGACGATTAAAGTGCGCATAGTGAACAAGAACGCACGCAATACGTGCGAACTGTTTGCGCCGCGAACCATTGTGGAGCGCGAAACTTCCTCAGGTACACCGAACGACGCTCGTCAGGCTTTTGCGAAACTCTTCAAGAAGTGAGCTAAACAAGGAAGAGAAGGGACTACTCTACGTTGTGGATTCTGCACTGACATGGCATCGGCGATTACACGAGTAACTGTTAATGGAGTGACGCACAGCGTTAATCATTACTATGGCTGCCGGTGTGCCCCGAAATTGCTATTCGCTTTGGAAACGGCGAATGACAAGACGGCGAATGTTGAAAAGTGGACAGGGGATGGGAGTAAGAGCGGACCCTTCGGAACGACTTGCACCGGCGGGTAGATCTCAAATCTCCGAAGTGCTGTCTTGGTGAAACAAGGATGAAGGATGAATAAGAAAACTTCATTGCTCATCCTTCATCCCTCCGGCTTAATCCTTTCATTCGCGCTCTTGATTTCGCTTTCAACTGCCGCGCAATCACAAACAGACGAACTCTCTAATTGGATCGGTCAGTATCCACTTATTCCAAAAGTCAACCCGCGTCGCGGTATTTACACTTCGCCAGAGTTACGCCCAAAACTAATTGCGCTGTTGGGCCGAAAATACTACCGACGATTGGTCTACGACTACTATGTCATGGCCAAAATCGAATCAATCGATGGATATCTCGTTGCCCAAATGTGCCGGCAACACTTTTGTCCTTCAGCAGCGAGCTTCATGGCTGTCAATCTCACAAGAGGAGATATCCACGTTGCATTCTGGCGCTCCGGTTACATTGAATGGTTCCACACACGCGGCAAAGCCAAGGACCTGCCAGACAGTGTACGTCGCAAGCCATGGTGGATGAACGTTACTCCAGATAAAGTTCGCGAAGTCACTAGGAGAGAGGATGAAGGATGAAGGCGGAAGGATGAACTACGGGATTCTTATTCATCCTTCATCCCTCATCCTTACTTCTCAAGCCGACGATGCTGGTTTCATACCCTTGACATCATCCTTTAACTGCAATAGAACCCTCCTGCTCGGTCAAAACGATCCAGGAGTAAGTCAATGAAAAGACTGTTCACGGTGGTTTTGCTGATCGGTAGTGTGTCTTTGCCTGTGCTTGCGCAGAAGAGCGTTAGAGGCGGGGATGATTTCAATGCCCTAATCAAGAAGTATTACACCGCGTGGAGCACTCTGAATCCGGATAATGTCGCTTCGATGTACGCGAAGGATGCCGGCTTGGTCTTCTATGATGTCGCTCCATTGAAGTACAGCGGCGGCTGGCAGGAGTACAGCGATAATTTCAAGAAAAACGTAGGGCCCGGGTTCTCTAGTCTCACGATTACTCCGAACAACGATGTAAAGGTCACTCGCGCCGGCAATCTAACCGTCACCACTTTGACGTTTCACTTATCGGCTAAATTGAAAGATGGCACGCCAATGGAATTTGATGGCAGACACACCATTGTTTGGGAGAAGCGAGGTGGGCAATGGCTAATAATCCATGAGCATGTGTCTAAGCCGCTGGAGATGGGAAAGCAAGGATGAAGGATGAAGACATACTTTTCTCTGCGTCCTCTGCGTCTCCGCGCCCTCTGCGTTTCCTCTGTTTGTTGATTACATCAATAAGCGCTTATTAAAAACGCAGAGGGCGCGAAGACGCAGAGAACACGGAGCAGCAGAGCCGCAACCAAAAACAACTGATGGTGTCGATGAGCCTGCGATAGCAGGCGAAAGCATAAAGCCTGGGGCGTCAGCCCCAGGTACGATCGTCAGAACTTCATGGAGCCCGCGAATGCGGGCGATAGCCCTAACAAGACCAGGACCTTACGTCCCATCGTCTGTCGCCCATTACATGGGCTTGCCTCAAATCGCGAACAACCCTTGGGGCTGACGCCCCGGGCTTTATGCTTTCGCCTGCTATCGCAGGCTGACCACCTCGCAAAAAATGATCGCAGAAAAACAAAATTCTAAACGTTTGCTACGCAGACAACGCAGGACTCATTCCTTGTCCTTTCTTCAAATTTACGTTCTTAATATCGTTTTTTGAATTGACGCTGCGTGGGCCAAGTGCTACCCGTTTGTGGAGCAATTGCATTGGATCAATATGTGCCAGCAAACTGACGTTGGCGGTGTT
>DATBSH010000319.1:0-4602 GCA_036559885.1 Pyrinomonadaceae bacterium | reverse complement strand
ATCGATTGCAGAGAATGGCGAGTAGATGAAATCTGCGGAAACGTCGCTAGACTCAAGCATTGAGACGCCCCACCAGTTTGACCATCGACCTGCGTGATTGACTAAGATCTGGTGTGAGAAGCAAGAACGTGCGTTTAGAGTGTCGGCGTTTCGATCTGTTGAGCTGCCTCGATAGCCCTCTGACATTTTGGACCGTACTTAGCAGTTGGCATCACTTTGAGTTGCTCCACATACAACGGCTTGCCACAACGAACGCACTGGCCATAGGTGCCGTTTTCAATTCGGCACAACGCAGCGTCGATGTCCTGGATCAGGTGGGGCTGACGGGCCGCGAGTTCAAGGGCTACTGACCGATTAAGGTCGAATTCCGACATTTCGCCGATGTCCTCTACGCCGTCATCACCTTCCAGCGTGGTAGTACTGTCGGCGCGCAAATCTTCAATTGCTTGCTGCCGCTGCCAGATCAGGAGATTGCGGAAGTATTCCAGCTTTTGTTTGTTCATTACGCACTGCTTTCTGATCTCGGACTCGTTTCGTTAATCGACCGGTTCGAATTCAATGCGCGATTTATCACGGGTTTTGCACTCTGCCATAACTAGAGATCACAGCCTGATGAGTCGCTATATGTTGAGACATAATATTCAGACAGTTGACGCTACCGATTGGCTATTCACCTGTTGACTTGGTCCAGCGATTAACTCGCGCAGCATCGCTCTTCCTTTGTGCAACTGCGACTTCGATGTGCCAACCGATCTGCCTCTCGCTTCCGCTATCTCTCTGTGCTCCAGGCCTTGGATATCATGCAGAATGACGGCCTGCCGATAGCCTTCGGGCAGTTTCGTAATTCCTTCAGATAACAGAATCCGATCCACGATTCCCATTTGTTTTGCTTCCTGAGTGCCCGCGAGGATGTAGGTCGGCAACTCTCCATTCGCACTGGTTAGTTCTCGCCGCCGTGTGCGCTTTCGGAAGTCCATCAGTACGAGATTGACCGTCAAACGGTGGAGCCAGGTTGTGAAGGCTGATTCGCCGCGAAAGCTTCCAACGGTTCGAAACAACCGAATGAAGACGTCCTGAGTTAGGTCTTCAGATTCAGAAGCGTTCTGGGTCATTCGAAGGCATATCGAATAAACTCGTTCGTGATATTTCTGATAGAGCTCGCGAAAGGTTTGTTGCTCACTGTCGGTTAATTGTCGAGTTTCGTCTGACTTACTCATACGGTCTCCTTCACAAGTCGCGTCCAGGAAGAAGGCTCATGGCAAGAAGCGGGCCAAGCCCGAAAATGATTTCCGCGGTCATGAAGGGGTATGTCGTTACAGTTTTCGGCATCAAGCAGATGGTTCTGCGTCGTTACTTGGTCACGGTATCGCGAAATTCAACACGCGCATTTTCGTGGTCTAAATCGCAGTGTTAAAAATGTCTTTTTAAACCGCAGACGTGAGTTAGAGGCTGGGTGTTTCTATTCCCTGAGCAGCCTCGATGGCTGCCTGACATTCCGCATCGTACTTAGCAGTTGGCATCGCTTTAAGGCGCTCCTCATCAAGAGGCTTGCCGCATCGGACGCACTGGCCGTACGTCCCGTCTTCAATTCGCTGCAAAGCCTCGTCGATGTCCTCGATGAGTTGTGTTTGACGCGTGGCTAGATCAAGAGCGGTTGATCGATTGAGATCCAACTGTGACATCTCGCCTGAATCTTCGACCCCGTCGTCACCTTCAAGCGCAGTCGACTTGTCAGCCCGCAGGTCTTCAGTGGCCTGACGTCGCTCTTCGAGGAGAAGGTTACGAAAGTATTCTAGCTTTTGTTTGTCCATTACTCACTGCTTCACTTTCGCCTGATTTCTCAATGCGGCTCTTCTTAAAAAGGCGCGTCCAGACCACAAGAGTTATTACAAGAATCGGGCCAATACCGATACCTGATTTTGCTCCTCGGATTGTGATGTGTCGAGACTCAAGTATGTCAGGCCACTCAGATCAAGCAATGCTCGATCTCGAATAGATACCAAACGAAGCAGTACCTGTTCGCAAGCGGCGCATCGAGCCACGACTCCGGGACACTGCATATACAAATGAGCCTCGGCAAAGCGCTTTGTTGCACCGCAATGCGCACACTGTCCCTCTGCGGCCGTAACATCCACAGCGAATATTTTGGCCAGTTCTCCACCGGCCGCGTTACCGTCAAGGTAGTCGTAGGCATGTGAACTCATTTTCGATCTCCAGTAGCACCAAAGCGCTCGGTCCTGATCTTATCAGGGCTATGGCCTGAGGCGATCAGGAACGCCGCAGCAGTTTCAACAAACGATGTCGGGCCGCAAACATAGCAAGTCGCCCCGATGTTTGACGGCCAGGTCGCGTTCGCGATCAGAGCCGCGTCAATGCGGCCCGGCGGACGCGGCCAATTCTTCGGAGCGGCTCTCGTGTATGCATAGGTAAGGTTCACAGCCTGGTCGTGACCTAATAGCGCCTCCAGTTCCTTGCGATAGAAAACTGCTGCCGGCTCGCGCACGGAATACAACAATCGAAACGGTGCCGTACTGCCCGCTGACGCACGCGAACGAATCATCGCCATCAGCGGAACGATTCCCGAACCGCCCGCTATTAGCTGGATCGGCTCAGTTTGCTGGGTGCGCCACACGAACCAGCCACCGATTGGACCTCGCAACTCCAGTTGATCGTCGACTGCGAGTTCCTGGGTGAGATACGGTGAGACTTCGCCGTTAGCCAATCGTTCGACAGTTAGTTCCATGCGCCCTTCAGAGTTCGGCCCAGAGGCGATCGAGTATGACCTAACTGCTGAGTATCCATCCGGGGCCGTCAAACGCACGTCGACGTGCTGGCCCGCGACCTGACCCGGCCAGTCTGCGACTTCAAGAGTGATCGTCCGTGCCGTCGCCGTTTCATCGCCAAGAGCAATGACCTTTCCGACGTGCCACATCAGTCACCCCAATAACGCTGCTCCCGCCACGGATCTCCATAATTGTGATAGCCGAGGCGTTCCCAAAAACCAGATTTATCCTGATCCATCAGTGTAATGCCCTGCACCCATTTGGCGCTCTTCCATAAGTAAAGATGCGGGACAAGCAGTCGCGCAGGACCACCATGTTCAGGCGCAAGATCTTCGTGTTCATATCTGAACGCGATCCATGCCTGCTTGTTCAGCAGATCTGCTAGAGGTAGATTTGTTGTGTAACCACCATACGAATGGACGAGGGCATAGGAAGCATCCGTCTTTACTTCTGCAAGCAGTGTATCGAGCGAGACACCTTCCCAGGTGGTGCCAAATTTGGACCATCGTGTGACGCAGTGGATATCAACCGTGAGCGTCTCGGTAGGCAAGTCGCGAAACGACTTCCAATCCCATCGCTGCAACACTTTATCGCCGTCATCTATAGTGAATTCCCACTGGTCTAGAGGCACATGCGGCGTGGGTCCTGCTGACAACACCGGGAAGTCAGGGGTAAGGTACTGCCCTGGCGGCAGCTTTTGATCTCCCGCCGTGCGTCGACCAGAAAAGCCTCTTGAGATGATCGCCATCTGTAATTCTCACTTGCAAACGTAGTCTCGTGCCGTCCGAAGCAGATCAAGATTTCCGATAGAAGGCTAAAGCGAATTTGTCTGCCAGTCATTCAGCACACTATCGCGATATAGGAATGCAAGACAATGGCCAAAAAGTCTGAATGAATGCAAGCCGCTGAAATAGCACTGTCACAGGGTTCTAGTATTCATCTTTCCTCAGCTGAGGTCTCGGGCTGATTTAGTCGTGTCGATATAGTGACACGGAGACGTCTGCTCGACACTCGTTCGACGCATGCTCAATTCGTCCTTCCAATTAAATGTTGGTCTTACGCGGTGCGAATCAGAGTTTCGATACTGGCCCGTCACTTGCGATGTGCTGAGGTATGATGAAAACAACACGACACCTTCGCACGTTGGACCAGAGCTTCTGGATCCGTAACACTCGCCGCCTGCTAAGCACTGGGAACCAGAAGCGCTACATGCTGCTCATTTTCGCACTCGTGATCCTGGCCGGCTACCAGGTTAAGCCACAGAACAAAACCGGCTACCCGGTTAAGTCACAAGACGCCGGCGGATTTGATCTGGTCGATAAGAACGGGATCATTAGCAAGCCGTCCGATTACCGGGATAAGTATCAGGCTCTGGGAGTTTTTTCGGTGGCTACTCAGAGTGGCGACACCGATCTGCACTATACGTACGCACCGCCGGGCACGGCTGAGTACTACCGCAAGAATGGAAAGTTTGCAGACGGAACCGTCCTGGTCAAGGAAGTTTTCGGAAGTGACCATGGTCAAATGACGACCGGCGAGGTGCATTGGGCTAAAGGGACAAAGGTATGGTTCATCATGGTGAAAGACGAAAAAGGACGCTATCCCGGCAATCCACTGTGGGGCGATGGATGGGGCTGGGCGCTGTACACGTCGGCTGCACCCGATAAGCAGGTTGCAACTAACTACAAGAAGGACTGCCTGGGTTGTCATGTTCCGGCTCAGTCAACTGACTGGGTATATGTGCAAGGTTACCCGGTCCTCAAAGCGAAGTAAGCAGAACACGTAGACGACACTGACAGAAAACACCTCAAGGAGATTC